>CAZRWV010000068.1:0-7035 GCA_964603965.1 uncultured Candidatus Saccharibacteria bacterium | reverse complement strand
GCTATCGGTGCAGGAGGCTGGCTACACGATTGTGCAAGATACGACGGCCGTTGGCCGTACCGAGTGCCCGATGTCACTCGGTGATCTGGGCAAGCAGCGCTTCCGCTGGATCTTTGGCAATCTGCAGTCCTACTGGAAACATCGGCACATGGTGTTTGACAAGCGGTTCGGCTGGCTGGGCTCGTTTGTGCTGCCGGCCGCAGTGGTGACATTGTTGCTGCCGCTGGTGTTCTGGCCGCTGCTGATTGCCGTAACCATCTCGAATATCATTGCCGGCAGGTGGTGGGCCGTCGTGCTATTCCCGCTGATCATTATTGTGCTGCAGACCGTGGTAGCGGTGATCGGTTTGCGGCTGGCCCGAGAGAGTATGCGGCACCTGTCCGCATCGCCGCTAACTCGTCTGGTGTATAGCCCCCTCCGGACGTATATCCTGTACCGGTCATTGTTGACTGTGCTGCGCGGTAAGCTGGTTGGTTGGAACAAATTCAAGCGCACGAGCACAGTCATGCCGCAGCATGTTCCGGCGGCTAAATCCCCTCGACGTGTTCGATCTTCTCCGGAAGTTCAGTGAGCTGCCACAGAGTGGGTGAAGCTTGAGCGTTCCTAGTTAGGCTATCGACGCCCGGTGTATCCTCGGCAGTGGTTATTTGCTCCAGTGCGGACACAGCACCGTACGTCATGTCGTCGGACCGCTGGTTGAGCCCGTTGCCCAGGGCGGCGAATGCTGCCGAGGCCTGCGTTAGCTGCGCCAGTGTGTCGGCCTGCAGCTGCGCGAACCCAGGCGGCGGCGTGAGCGCGTTCAGGCGGTCGTGGTCGACCCGCAGCTGATCGGCGACAGCCAGCATGCCGCTACCCTGACCGGCCAGTGCAGTAAAATCAGTGATGGAATTAGCATACTGCAGCTGGTTTGCCAGGTGCAGCTGCGGCGTGGTGTAGGCGTCGACATAGTTGAGCATTTTGGCGTAGTTGTGCAGCACTTGCCGGCTTTGCCGCATGGCGTTATCGGCCCGCGCTTGGCGTATGGTGGCTTGGTGGTATATACGCATAAAGCCAGCCCCCGGCAGTACTGGCAGTGTATTGATTGCCTGTATGTGGTCAAGGCTGCGCTCGGCAGTGCTAATGTCGCGGAGCGTCTTGGCTAGCAGCGCTTGCCGTTTGGTTGGTGAAATATCGGGGTCCTGGAACATGATTATGTCCTGACCGGTGGAGATGGTTTTGACATCCGTACGGGCCTGGAGGACGGCGTTGTATAAGTTGCCGGTGTGTTGGTGTGCTACGGCAAATGGAATGACGGCAAAATATGCTACCAACAGCACCAGACAGAAGCTGCTGATTATAACGACGATACGTCGATGCTTGCTGACCATTTTTTCGATTATAGGCAGAACACGGCACCCATGTAAGTGAAAGATTTTATTACGCACTATGACGGTCCATGGTTGACTAATCGCATGATGCAACATGCTACGCGCACCAACATGAAGGGGATGGAATGGCCAATGATTTATTAGCCGACAGCCTGGAATGTATCGGCTTCCCGCTGGCTATGGCTTTTGCTGCTGACGGGCGGATATTCGTAAGTGAACGAGTAGGCAGGCTGTGGGAGATTAAAGATGGGTCATACCGGCTGGTGTACGGCTTTTCTGTCGTGCCACTACTGGGGCACCAAGAAACCGGCTTATTGGGTATTGCGCTTGACCCTGATTTTGCCGAGACGGATTACGCCTATTGCTATTACACGACCGGCAAGGATGCGAACGATATGAAAAACCGTGTTGTGCGTATTAAAGTGAGTAGTCCGAACGAAGAAGTGCTGCTCGACGACATACCTGCCGGTCTAATCCATGACGGTGGTATTTTGGCCTTTGGACCCGACAAAACACTCTACATCGGCGTGGGCGTGGCCAACGACGTAAGGGAAAATGCTCAAGATACAACACGTTTGGACGGCAAGATCTTGCGCATTAATCGCGACGGCAGCACGCCCGCCGATAACCCATTGCCTGGCTCGCCTGTCTACAGCTGGGGGCACCGGAATATCTTTGGCCTGAGTTTTCATCCGCAAACCGGCACTGGTTACATATGTGATGTCGGGCCAGACAAACAGGACGAGATCAATATACTGCACAAGGGCGCCAACTACGGCTGGCCGGCGGAAATGGGGTCAACCACAAACGCCAGAACGGTTAATCCGGCGATAAGCTACGAGCATGTGATTACGCCCACGCAGTGCGTGGCGGACGACGAGTATCTCTACTTTGGCAGCTATAACGAAGGCACGGTGCATCGGTTGACCCTGTCAGGCGATCGTTACGACCAGGTAACCGAAGACGATATTGTATACCGGGGCAAACCCTTTGGGGCGGTGGGTGTCTTTTGTGGTCCGGACAAGCAGTTTTATGTCACCACGCCGCAACTCATCATAAACATCACTATGAAAATGGGTGTGGAGTAGGCAATGCAAATGGACTCGCCTAACGCAGTACAATCCGGGGGGTCTAAGCACGGTTCGGCGCGGAAGATATTGTCAGCGGGCGGTCTAGTAACGGCAACTATCCTATCATTGCTATTCGGTTTAGCGTATCTCATACGCAGCATCAGGAGCCTCAAGTTAACAATCCATGTACGTTTGAAGAGGGGTGACCATGCCGGAAAGAAGTAACGGCGTACGGCAACTGTGAATTTGCTTGCTGCCGTGCTGGTGGAACACGGTATAGTACCAGAGCGTAAACCGTTGTGTGAGGATTAGCCTATGCATCGCTTCAAACTGTTACTCGTGGGATTGCCGCTAGCGTTTCTGGTAGTAGGGTGGGCCGTTGTCGCCCACGCTCAGTCGTTCAAGAGTGGTAATACCGTAACGGTCCGGTCGGGTCAAACAGTAGATGCTACGTTGTTTGCGGCGGGCAGCACCATAGACATTGCCGGTAATATTAATGGTGACGTATTTTGCACGGGCCAGAATATCCATGTGAGCGGCCGTGTGAGTGGCGACGTGGTCTGTGCTGGCCAGAACGTGACGGTCACTGGCACGGTGAGTGGCGACGTACGGCTGGCGGGGCAGAGTGTGAGCCTGGGCGGCACGGTACGGGGCAATGCTACGATTGCAGCGCAGAGCTTTGAGCTGCAGTCAGATGCTACTGTGACTGGTGATATGAGTGTGGGCGGGCAGAATACAGTGTTGCACGGCAAGATCGGCCGTGATTTGGCGGCCGGTAGCGGCACGGTAACGATTATCGGTGCGGTGGGGCGCAACGTCCAAGCCGATGTTGGGCAGCTGAACCTCGATAACGATGCAAAGATTGGCGGCAACATAAACTACACCAGCCAGAACACGCTGCACAAGAGTAGCAGTGCGACCGTGCAGGGGAACATCACCAAGCATCAACCTGCCAAGTCGCAGAAGCACATCGGCATGTTGGCATGGCCGTTGTTGATCTGGTTGTATCTAACGGGTGTTGTCGTATCGCTGGTGTTGGTGCTGCTGTTCCCGCGCTTGTTTGAGCACGTGGCGCGCGGGGCTCGCGGTCACATGGGCATGACATTCCTGGCCGGTTTGGTGGCTAGCATTGTGGTGCCGATCATCCTGTTTGGGCTGATGATAACGGTCATTGGTATGCCGATTGCGCTCCTGTTTGGACTGATCTGGCTGGTGATCGTGTTGCTTTCCGGGCCGTTCGCGGCATACCTGCTGGGCCGATTGCTGCTGCGTCGCAGCTCAAACGCGATACTCATCATGTTGGTGGGCGCACTGATACTCTATGTGCTATACGAGCTGCCGTTTATTGGTGTGCTGTTCTGGCTGGTGGGCACATGGTTTGGTATCGGCGCCATACTGATGCAGTGGCACCACATGGGCAGCGGGCCCAGATACAGGGTAGGGCCACTACCCACGGTTAGCCGCAGCGGCGACATCGATATGTAGTTTACGCGGCGCGGAGTACTGCAGCAGAGGCCTGCAAGTAGTCAGCTGTGATATCCATGTCGAGCGGTCGTCGGCCTTGTACATTAACCGGATGGAGTTGGCCCTCGGCGTCCCACGACAGGTCCGGGTACTTGTCTAATAGGACTGGCAGGTCGTCCCGTACGCTCTGGGCATTAAGACCTCCGGCAACAGCAAAGCGCATTCGGCCTGAACCTAAGCTTGCATGCGCTTCCTCCAAAAACCTGCCGAGGACTGTGGTGTCAAGCCGCTGCCCGGTTCCGTGCGAAGCATCAAAAAGTAGGCAGTCCACAAAGGCGGCACTGCGTCCTAATTGTCGAATGACTCCTGCCGGTCCGAGCTCTGTCATGGCATCTTTGTGGCATTGCAGGAAGATGCCCAGGCCGTATCTCTCCTTGGTTGCCTCAAGAAAACGCAGCATCGTTCTGCCGGTCTGCCAGGGCAGCAGACCAAACTGAAGTGCTTGCAGTCACGGACCTCGCCGGACGATACGATTTATGAACATTCGCCGGTAAGCGTCGTCCCCAACGTAGTCTGCATCTATATATACTTGAGCGACCGCTATTGTGTTGGTGGCGGGGCTGCTGTCAGCGAGTGCGTTAGCGAATTCCTCTCTGCCAACCGGAAACCAGCTACGGCCGTACTTGTTCTCGGTGTCTAAGATCTGGGTTTTGTGAACGGCCTTTACGCCGAGAGCGAGTGCGCGCCCGATACCGAATAGTCCGGCCCGACAGGCGATAGTCTCGAGTTCGGCTTGAATGTCAGGAGAGACAACTCCGCTGACCCCAACGTAGGGGGCTACTCCGCCTTCTATGCTCTTCATACTGCAATTTATACGAGATTACGCTCATCTTGTCGAGGCCTGTCTTGCCCGGATGAACGGATTGACAACGCCACGGCGCAGCACCATACTCTAGCTAGAGCATAAGAATAACCAGGCTCAAATAGTAAAGGGACTGCAAGTAGTATGACAAAAGTTCTGATCGTCGAAGATGACCCATTCATGTCGCGGATGTACCTGCGGGTATTTACGTTTGAGGGGTTCGAAGTCCAAATGGCCGAGAATGGCCAGGTCGGGCTGGATAAACTTCGCGACTTCCACCCCGATATCATACTTGTGGACGTGATGATGCCGGTTATGAATGGAGAAGAGATGCTCGTTAAGCTCAAGTCAGATCCGGCCACCAAAGACATTCCTGTGCTTATGCTAACGAACTTGGCTGACCCTAAAGCCGCCGAGACTATGCTGGCCAAAGGCGCGGCGCAATATGTCGTGAAGAGTAAGTATGGACCAACGGAAGTCACTGCTCTGGTAAAGGATGTTGTGGCGAAGGCGGCGCAGCCGTGAGCACGGGCCAGGGCGACGTCGACTTTATGTCGATGTTATCGCACGAGCTGAGTACGCCCCTCGGATCTATCCGATGGAGCGCAGAGTTGTTGCGTATGGGCAAGATGACCACGCCGCTGGATGCCGGACAGACCCAGCTCGTAGATGAAATAGTTGCCGGCGTGCAGCACATGACGGATTTTGTGAACGATATACACGAGGCGTCTTGGCTAGAGCGGGACAAATTTGGTGATGATCCGGTGCCGACCTCACTCGCTGCTGTAGTTGCTCAGGTGCAGACCGGGTTACAAGACCATATTGCGGCCAAAAAATTGACCTTCACGGCAGAGGCTGATCCATCGCTGCCGACTATTACCGTTCGCCCCAGTACACTACTTTCGATCGTGCAAAACTTATTATCGAACGCTGTCAAATATACGCCCGAGGCGGGATCGGTGCGCGTCGTACTACGCCTGGCGACGAGCGACGAAGCCGCGAAGTCCGCCGCGCATGGCCAGCAATACGCCTTCCTGAGTGTGACGGACACGGGCTTCGGTATCCCGGCCGCGCAGCAAGACCGAGTATTCCAAAAGCTATTCCGGGCTGACAACGTTCGATCTATGGAAATCGGCGGTACTGGACTCGGCTTATACATTGTGTCTTTGGCGGTAGCCAAGCTGGGTGGCGCGGTTTGGTTTGAGTCCGTCGAGCAACAAGGCACGAAGTTTTCGGTAGTCTTGCCACTGGGTGCCAGCCCAGCTGCACCCGGAAGCGAACAACTATCATCGGAACCGAAACTAACCTAAACGGGAGGCCTCCATGGCAAATATACTGATCGTCGACGATAACAAAGCATTGCAGCAGCAGTACGCCATCTTTCTTCAGAGTGAAGGCCACCAGATAGCGACGGCCAGCAGTGTCGAGGAAGCGTTGCAGTATCTGGCCGCCAACACGCCGAACCTGATATTGCTCGATATGTTGCTGCCCAAGGTTAACGGCTTGGAGCTGCTGCAGCAATACGATATTAGGGAAGCCCACAAAGATGTCAAGGTGATCGCATTCTCTAATCTGTCCGAACCGCGGATCGAGGAAGAAGCCCGCTCGCTGGGCGCGACCATGTATTTGACAAAAGCACGCATGACGCCCGAGGATTTGGTGAACTCGATCGGCACCGTTCTGGGCACTAGTAGTCCAGCGGCTTAGATTTGCTATACTTGTATTAAGTGACAAGCGTAACCGGCATAAACGGGGCCTGACCCATGAAGTTATCTGCTAAAATCGGTTTACTCGTAAGTGTTCCTATGGTGTTAGGCGTTGCCATGTGGGGCGGCGTGGTCTATCTGCTGGCCCGCAGTGACCGTTCAGGTACGCTGGGATCGTGGCTACTGGCGGCCGGTGCGCTCACGATCACCATTGGACTAACGGCCACCATGGTGTGGGTATTGGCCAGACAAATTACTCAGCCGATCCAAGCGCTTAGCGCGGCCGTTGCCCGTATTGCGCTCGGTGACTTGAGCCAAGAGGTGCCGGTGCGCTCACACGACGAGCTTGGCTTGCTTAGCCAACGATTTAGTGACATGACCCGGCAGCTCAGCAACAGCTATCGTAGCCTGGAAGCCAGCATGCAGGATGCACGTGCGCGGCGCGCCGAGCTGGAGTCATCCATTAACGGACTGCGCCAGGGCTTTATTCTGACGAACACCGAGCCAAAGGTTTTAATGGCGAACGCTGCGGCTATAGCGATTATCGGCGGTGATATGCCGATATC
>CAZRWV010000067.1:0-7069 GCA_964603965.1 uncultured Candidatus Saccharibacteria bacterium | reverse complement strand
TCGCTAGCTGGCTGGCGGGGAGCTTTAACGTCTATAACACCTTGGCCGCGGTGTGTGTGGGCCGGGCCGTGGGGCTGACGCCGGGGCAGATCGAGCAGGGGATTGCGGCGCTGGACGCGGTGGAGGGGCGGATGACGACCATTGACGAGGGGCAGCCGTACAGCGTGGTGGTGGACTTTGCGCACACGCCGGATAGTTTTGAGAAGTTATTCAAAGATCTGCGGCCGGGGGTGAAGGGTAAGCTGATCGTGCTGTTTGGCTCGGCCGGGCGACGGGACGAAACCAAGCGGGCGATCCAGGGGCGGCTGGCGGGCGAGTATGCCGACGAGGTGGTGGTGACCGAAGAGGACGATCGCGACATCGACGGCATGGCCATTATGGAGCAGATTGCCGGGGGCGCGGAGGCGGCGGGCAAGGTGCGGGACCGCGACCTGTTTTTGGTGCACGATAGGGAGCGGGCGATTGCCTTTGCGGTGGGCCGGGCGGCTGGGCCGGACGACATGGTGCTACTGCTGGGCAAGGGCCACGAAAAGACTATTGAGCGGGCTGACGGCGAACACCCGTGGGACGAGATCGCCACGGCGCATGCAGCGGTGCGGGCGGCGCAGATCGGCGACCGGCGCGGACCTGCCACGGTCAAAGCGGCCGGAGCCAAGACCAGCGGCAAGGCTAAGCAAGCGGCCGCTAAGGCTTAATCATTATCCAGTGTGAGCGTGGTGCAGCGGATGTAGCCGCCGCCTTTGAGGAGTTCCGAGATGGCGGGGGTGATCAGGCGGAAGCCGGCTGTTTTTAGCGCGGCGGCGAACTGGGGGGCGCGGTCGCTCATCACAACAGTCTTGCCGGTGGAGACCAAGTTGCAGGCAAAGGCTTCTTTGGCTTCGTGCAGCGAGACCTCTATTTTGTCGACGGCTTGGAAGCTGCGCAAGGTAGCCTGGCTGTCCGGCAGGAACGCTTCGGGGCACCAGGCGATCAGGCCGCGCTGGCCTTTGGCGGGGGCGCGCAGGACGGACAGGGCTAGGTCAATATCGTAGAAATAGCTGTCCGGCCAGCCGGAGGTGCGGTTGATCTTGGGGCGGCCGTACCAGGTGAGCTGCGGAATAGTATGCAGGCTGATCAGTTGGTAGCCGAGCGTTTTAGCCACAAAAGCGTGTGCGGCCGGGTCGGTGCGGTAGCCGCTACCGGCGAACAGGTAATCACCGCAGGGCAAGGCATCGCCCTGGCCGCTAAAGTGCAGGCCGTCCGGCACGGTGAAGAGCTGTTTGCCGAGGTCGGTTAGTACTTGGCGGGCGTAGGCTTGTTCGGGCTGGCGGCTCGGCGGCAGGGTGCTCATGACCGCTTTGCGGCCGCGCACCAGCGCCCAGTTTGCGGTGTAGACGCCGTCTTGGCAATCGATGGGTGGCTGCACCTGGATGACTTTGATGCCGGCTCGTTGCAAGGCCTGTCGAATGGTGGTGTGCTCGGCCGCGGCCACGCTGCGGTCAACGGCCACATGGTTATTCATAAAGGGGTTGATAGCCGCCTGATCATCGAAGTAATCAGCGCCGGACATAAGCACGGTACGGTTGATCTGCGGCTGCATTACCGTACAGTATAGCAGTCGGAACGGCCGCGTGGGCAATAAGCTTGACGGGCCCATTGGCACTCGTCTATAGTGAGTGCTGACGCGCTGGCAGTCGGCTACCGAAAGTGCTAGCGCTTACATCTGAAACAACAGGAGGATAAGTGATGAGTGTACCCATCCAGCCGCTCGCGGATTACGTAGTGGCGCAAAAAGAGGAAGCGGCAACCAAGACCGCCAGCGGGCTGTATCTGCCCGGTGGAGCGCAGGAAAAGCCCAAGGTGGCCAAAGTAGTGGCCGTGGGCAAGGACGTCAAAGCCGTCAAGGCCGGCGACCGGATTATTTACAAAAGCTACAGCGAGACCGAGGTAAAGGTGGACGCCGAAGAGTATCTGCTGGTTAAAGAAGAAGACGTCCTGGCGACGGTTAAATAAGGGGATTACACGACATGGCCAAAAAAGTATTTTATGACGAAGATGCCCGCCGCCGCGTGCTCGGCGGAGCAAAGGTCCTGTACGAAGCAGTCAAAACGACCATGGGGCCAAAGGGCCGTAACGTGGTCATTGGCAAGAGCTACGGTGCACCAACCGTTACGCACGACGGCGTGACGGTGGCCAAGGGCGTGGACATCGCCGATGTCGACGACGAGACGCTCGGTTACAAAGTGGGCGCGGAGCTGATCAAGCAGGCCGCCAACAAGATGAACGACGTAGCCGGTGACGGCACTACGACCGTAACGGTCCTGACCTACCACATCCTGCACGAAGCCAACAAGCTGATCGCCGCCGGCCACAACCCGATGTTGCTGCGCAAGGGTCTGGAAGCGGCTGCGGCTGACGTCGAAAAGCAGCTGGATAAGCTGGCCGAAGACATTCAGGGCAACAAGCAGCGCGTGGCCGAAGTCGGTACGATTAGCGCTGGTGATGCCGAGATTGGCAAGCTGATCTCCGAAGTTATCGAAAAGGTCGGCAAAGACGGCGTGGTGACCGTCGAGGCCGGCAAGGGCCTGACGCTCGAGAGCGAAGTGGTGGAAGGCTTTACCTTCGACCGCGGCTTCGCCAGCCCATACATGGTAACCGACACCGCCCGCATGGAAGCGGTCTATGACAAGCCGGCCATTGTGATTACCGACAAAAAAGTCAGCAGCGTGCAGGAATTCCTGCCCATCCTGGAAAAGCTGGCACAATCCGGCAAGAAGGACCTGGTGCTGATCGCCGAAGACGTCGAGGGCGAGGCCCTGGGTACCCTGATCCTGAACAAGCTGAAGGGCGTGTTCAACACCGTAGCCGTTAAGGCGCCCGCCTTTGGCGACCGTCGCAAGGACATCCTGAACGACATTGCCGTGCTGACCGGTGCGCAGGTGATTACCGAAGACCGCGGCATGACGTTCGAAAACGTCGACTTGGACGTGGTGGGCACGGCCCGCAAGGTGATTGTAACCAAAGACGAAGCGACCATTATCGAGGGCGCTGGAAAGTCGGCAGATGTACAGGCGCGCATCAAGCAGATTCAGGCGCAAGTCGAGGCCGCTACTAGCGAGTACGACAAAGAAAACCTGGAAAAGCGCCGTGCAGCCCTGGGTGGCAAGGTTGCTGTCATCAAAGTCGGTGGTGCCACCGAAACCGAGATCGAAGAGAAGAAGTACCGCGTGGACGACGCCGTTGCTGCGGTGAAGGCCGCTTTGAGCGAAGGTATCGTGCCTGGTGGTGGTGTGACGCTGGTCAATCTGGCGGCTGCCGCTTCTACCGACGACGCTGATGATTCAGTCGCTGCCGGCAAGACTTTGCTGGTAAAGGCGCTGGAGCAACCGTTCCGCATCCTGATGACCAACTCCGGCCTGAATGCCGACGAGTGGCTGCCGCAGGTCAAGAAGGCCAAGGCCGGGCAGGGCGTGGACGTCAACAACCCGGGCAAGCTGGTAGACCTGAAGGCGGCCGGTGTGGTGGACCCCGTAGCGGTCACCAAGCAAGCCGTGCAGAATGCGGCCAGCATCGCTGGTACCAGCATGACCATGGGCGCGCTCGTGGTCGACGTGCCGGAGCCGAAGGCTGCTGCGCCAGCCGGGCCGGACATGGGCGGCATGGGCTTCTAGCCCAGCACTAGCCTCGCAGGCACTAAGCCTGCAAAACAAAACACCCGGGAGATTCCCGGGTGTTTTGTTGCCCGTGGCAGATCATGTCGAACATGAAACCCCCGCTATTAGATAAAGTTTCGAAGGCCTGAATTTAAAAACTTCGAAAGTTACGCCATTGAACATTTCGAAGTTTGAGACTATACTGTTTATGAAAGAGGAGGACTCTACTTATGGCACTAAACGTTACTCTCATAACCAAGAAGCAAGCCGATAGAATTCGGCTAATTGACGAAAACCAGTTTGGCGATCTTAAGGCCAAGGAGGTTGCACCGCGTGACCTAACCACTCACATCTCAGCATTTGCGAATGCTGACGGTGGTGACCTATACATAGGGATAACTGACAAGGAACGAATCTGGGAAGGGTTTAAGAATGTCGAGGCGGCCAATGGCCACATCCAGGCTTTTGAAGAATTCTTTCCTCTCGGCGGCGACTTCGCGTACGAATTCTTCAAGTGCAACGACTATGAAGGTCTGGTGCTGCACGTTCAGATCAACAAGACACAGCATGTCGTATACGCCTCCAATAAGAGTCCGTATCTCCGGCGGGGCGCACAAAGCCTGCCGCAAAACACGCCCGAAAAGCTGAAGCGTTTAGAGATAGTTAAGGGCATACATTCGTTCGAAACGGAGTTAGTGCAGGCTTCGAAGGAGGTGATTACTGAGTCCGAGGTTGCGGCGAAGTTCATCACGGAGGTTGTGCCCACTACGCAGCCCGAGCCATGGCTGAAAAAGCAAAGCCTCATTCGTGACGACAGGCCGACGGTCGCCGGCGTACTCCTTTTCGCCGAGGAGCCGCAGGCGGTCATCCCTAAGCATTGCGGCATTAAGATCTACAGATACAAAACCCGCGAGGCCGAAGGCCTGCGCGACGTGTTGGCCGGAGATCCCCTGACAATCGAGGGAGATTTATATAGCCAAATCCAGGAAGCTGTGCGCAAAACCAAAGAGATTACGGAGAGTATACCGAAGCTTACCGACAAGGGCATGGAGACAATACAGTACCCCGAAGAAACCCTGCACGAAATCCTCACTAATGCCGTCCTACATCGGGACTACAGCGTCAGAGACGATGTGCATATTCGTATTTTCGATGACCGTGTGGAGGTGCAGAGTCCGGGCCGGTTGCCAGCCAACATTACGCCTAAGAACATTCTGGATGAGCGGTTCGCAAGGAACGGCGCGATAGTCAGAATACTGAACAAGTTCCCCGACGCACCAAATAAGGACGTCGGCGAAGGCCTAAACACGGCCTTCAGCAAGATGCACGAACTCGGCCTGAAGTCCCCAATCATTAAGGAGCTCGACAACGCCGTACTTGTTCTCATAAAACATGAACCGCTTGCTTCTCCGGCAGAGACCATAATGACCTACTTGAAAGACCACGACCAGATCAAGAACGCCAAGGCCCGTGAGATAACCTACACCAAGACTGACTTTCGAATGAAAAGCGTCTTCAACCAAATGGAGAAGGCGGGCCAAATTGAAAGAGTTCCCGGGACGAACACGAGTTCCACTGCCTGGCGTTTGAGACAAGACTAGTCGGCCAACTTTGTAGGCGTGAGTGCCTCGCGCTCACTGTACGAGTATCTGGCGGCGCAGTGGCGCCATCAACTGGGGCTGAACCTTGGGAGCAAAGTCCATAAAGCGGCGTGGGCGTTTGGGTTGGACTGGAGCGGCTTCGAGTGGTGTGGCGTCGACGGGCGCAGGGGCAGGCTCGGCCACGGCCTCGGCGGCAACTTCGGTAGCAACTTCGGCTTCGGGTGCGACTGCCATCTCGGTGGCGGCCGGCGCGGGCGGAGCGGGGATGGGCCGCTGCATGGGCGTGTATGGTATGTCGCTCAGCTGTAGATCCGGGCCGGGTTCGGGCAATGCGGAGGTGCTCAATGATTCCGCAACCGGAACTGCTAGGGCGAGTGGCGCCAGCGGCCGGCCGATGCGCTCGGCTTGGCGTTCGGCATCTTGCTGGCGCAGGCTTTGGATGAGCGGCGACGGCGTGTTCTTACGTTGTACTAACCACAACAGTAGGATTGAAACTTGGTAGCTGGCCACGATTGGAATTACCACAATCAGTTGGCTGATAAGGTTGGGACTGGGGTTCATGATAAAAGCCGCGATAACGGATCCGGCAATGACGTGGCGTTCGTATTTGAGTAGGTCGCGTGGCCCAAGCGGCTTAATGCGGTTAATAAGCAGGATAATCAGCGGCAGCTGGAACATCAGGGCGCTGCCCAGCAGGTACAGGGCGACGAACTGGGTGTATGACTGAATGGTCAGCAACGGTCGAACCTGCACGGTTGTAAATTGATGCAGCAGGAGTTGCAGTGCACTTGGCAGGCCCACAAAGTAGCCGAACAGTACGCCACACAGCGCCACAAAGCCCGACGCGGCCGATGCGCCCAGCAGGAACCGGCGCGTGGTATGGCGCATCAGCGGGCGCACAAACGCCAGCAGTTGGTAAATGATTACCGGTGTGGCGGTTACTAGGCCGATGTCCAGGCAGGCGCTAAAGAGGAAGTTCATACCACCGAGAGGGGAAGTGTATACGAAATTCTGCCCATGACTGGGCTGCAACAAGATGTTGACTATCTGACGTTCAAAGCCGTACGCTACCGCACTGCCAATACCCACAACTGCTACAACATACACAAACCGCCGGCGTAATTCCCGAACATGCTCAATAAATGGCTGTTTATCCGGGACGGTAACGCTAGCTCTTTGTGGTTTTAGTCGCTGTGCTCTCTTGTTGGTTTTTGTTGTCATCCCCACTTAATCCCTTACGCAGTTCACGCGCCGATTCGATCCGTGCAGGCCCCGACGCCGTAAACGCCTTGCGGATCTTGTCGATAGCCGTCTTAGACGTCGGATGGCCGTACGTGTCGAGCACCAGCGCCCCGTTGTCTTTCTGGCGTAGCTGGCGGGCGATGACCCACGGCTCGAGGCCAAGGTCGTTGAGCATGTACGAAGCCCCGGCGTGGCGGAGTTCGTACACGTCCATGACATCGTCGGGGTCGACCGCCAACCGCTGGTGCAAGTGGTGGTCTTTAGGGATCGAGGCCATGAACGCCGCCCTGACCGGCGCCCAATACCGGCCTAGCGCCTGCTGGCGTAGTTGGTTGCCCTGCTTGCCGTGGAAGATCAGATCCTCACCAAGCACGCGCGGCTTGTCCCTGACGGCCCGCTGGGCGGGTTCTGGGACGTAGACCTCACCGACGCTGCCGTGCTTCGGCACCGTCTCGCGCCTCAGCCGGCTGTTGTACTGGCCGCGCAAGCTGTACACGTCCCCATCAAGCAGGCTGTAGCGGGCAGCAAACGACTCGCCGGGCCGCATACACGTATACGCCTGCCACACAATGAACGCCTGCATCTCCCGGCCAA
>CAZRWV010000066.1:0-7124 GCA_964603965.1 uncultured Candidatus Saccharibacteria bacterium | reverse complement strand
TGGCTCAGCTGCTTTGCCTACTAATCCTGCAACTGTAAACTCTCCAACCGCTAGCGTTGCGGCAACCGGACGCTTACCAAGGGTCTTGCCCAGTCTTGGGTGAGCCAAAGCATAGCTAACTATCCACTGTGCTGGCCAGTCTATGCCTGCAAGGACCTTCTTGCCTAAGCGTTTTACCACCCAATCCCGCTGTTCTTGCGGCTGCCCGCCCTCACCCGGATCGTTAATTGTTTCTTTTCCCCGAAGAGCTTTCATCGCTACTCCCTTCAATTAAGTTAGGCGTGTGTAACGATGACTTACACTCTTTATTATACCGCTTTATGTCAACAATTGCCACTATATCGACTGGTATATCTGTCAACAGGCCCCCGTTCGGCACTAGCAAAGCAGCGTGTAATCTGTTACAATCTCCCCTGTTCTTTAGCACACTTTTTATGTGCAGACACCCGTGGCAGGGTAGCTCAGTTGGTTAGAGCACAGGACTCATAAGCCTGGGGTCGCGAGTTCAAATCTCGCCCCTGCTACCATTTTGGAATTCATGGCCGATTCGTTGGCCATTTTTCATATCATTTGGCTATCGTGTACTTCGGTGCTATATGAGGAAGAAGAATTCGAAGGGCACCCGCAAGACATTATTCAGCTCGTCGATATCAAGATCACCGCTAGTGACGACCATCCCATACTTGCCCCCTATATCCTGCAGTGTCTGAATTGCCTGGCGTGATGTGGTTTTATTAGCGCCCACTTCAATGGCTATAGAGGTACTCCTTTGCCCATCTGGACTGATAATAAAGTCCGCCCCGCCTTTTGCGGTGTCATATTCTACAATTGCCCGCGCGAGCGGCGCATCAAGGAATAGACGCTTTAAGTACATCCCTACGATGTCTTCCAACAACTTACCCTTTAGCACCGCGTTATTGTCTGGGGTAATAATTCCACCAAAATTGCATAGAGCAGCGCGCATGGCTGGTGACGTAAAGAGGTATTTTGCCGATTTTTTGATGTTGCCGTTATGCGCACCCTTTGGCGGTATTGCCGTGATGATTTCTGTTTTTTCTAGCGCCGACAGGACCGCAGTTGCCGTTCGCTGATTCAGCTGCAGCGTAGCACACATGCTATTGATACTGATTTCCACTGACGATGCGAGCAAGAATAGCATCTGTGGTATCGTGCTCACCGTCGGACCATCAAATCGTCCAAATGAAGTTACGTCACGGTCTAACGACTCACTTAGTATACGGTTGATGCGGTCCCATATCGTGGCGCGGTTTGGCAAATCAAGCGTGAATGGCAACGTACCATAAGTGAGGTATTCGCCGAAGAGCTCAGTACGGTTAAAGCCTGTGCGCTTCCAGTACTGGTTGACTTGCGTGGTGAGCAGGGCGAGCTGATCATGAGCGTCTTTTGCATTGTTGGCCCTGAAGACTGCATCATTAATCCTTTGCGCCAATCCTTTCACAGGAGTGGTTATCGGCAGCCCCAGGTGTGCCTGTTTTATCATTACAAACTCAGTGAAACACAAAGGATGGAGCTTAATAATGTCTATGCGCCGCGCTACATTTGCATCAGTTTGCAAGCTTAGTGCCGAGGAGCCCGTACAGAAGATGAAGATATTGTGCGTTCTGTCAAAGATGGTTTTAATACCTATAGCCCAATCATCCAGATACTGAACCTCGTCCAAGAACATAGCAATTGGCTTATCGTGAGATTCAAAGCTGCTACCCATGTACGCCTCGCATGCACTGATGAAGCCTTGGATATTGGCACCGATTGTATGCACGCGGTCAAACGAAGCATAAATTTTAGTGCACTGCCTGAACACGGGATCGTTATAGAGCTGTGCCAGGATAGTAGTTTTGCCAATACCGCGCAGCCCGGGCATCGCTATCCATGCCTGCTTCTCTTCACCACGAGCAAAGCTCTTGGCTCGGGCTTGTACCGACAAGAACGCACGCCTAGTGATTCCCCGGCTAAGCGTATTCGCTTCCATGATCTCTTTAGCGGTCTGGCTTGCACTGGCCAGCATATCTTGCAATCTAGTATTCTGCTCATTCATATCCTCTACTGTACTCTGTTGCGTAAGACCTTGTCAATGTCTTATGTATTACAGTACATAAGAACGCATTTCCACAGCCGATAACAGGGGTGCTTTTGACAATTCTCTTATACAGTACAGAAGCTCTAGCGATTTATCCACAGCCTCATGTTTCACCTCGCGGCTACCACAATCGATACCGAAGAGGCATGCAAAAGCATCGCCTCTTTTATTTTTGTTACACTATGCCCATGGAACTGATCGTCGTGCGTCATGCCGAGACTGACGCAAACAAGCGCGGCGCCTTGAATGGCCATGCCGAGAGTGCATTCACGGAAGCTGGCAAAGAACAGGTGCTGCGTGTCGCCCAGGAGCTCAGGGATGAAGATATCACTGCCATCTACAGCTCCGACCTGCAGCGCTGTTTACAAACAGTCGAAGGCATTGCCCGCTTCCATCCGAATGTAACGATTACCAAGACCGCGCTGCTCCGTGAAATCAGACTCGGTAAGGCAGAGGGTACACGAATTCTGCTCCCCAAGCCAGTCCTTAAGTACATTGCGCGCCTTGCCATGAAGCTTCACATCACCCCGCCGGGCGGTGAGACCTGGAAGCAAGTATGTGCTAGAGTCACGACGCTCCTGGATAACCTATATACGCAGCATGGTGATGAGAAAGTCTTACTCGTGACACATAACGTTACGATGCAGGCTATACGCTACGTCGCGGAGGGCGACAAGGGCACCTGGAAGCCAGGCGAAATTGTACCGAACTGTGCCGTGTGGCGGCTCAAGTACGCCCGATTGGACTGACTAGCGATTGTTAGTGCTATCCTACGTAGTAGGCATCAAACAAGATGACTAAAACCATAGCAAAACACGCCGGTCGCATATCGCAGTTGCGCGACTGGATAACACGCCAACCCAAGTGGGTGATAATCGGAGTAGCCTTTGGCCTCTGCTGTATAGCTGGCACATTTACAGCGCTTGTTGCCGAGGCGCCGTACCGTCTGGCCGACGCGTCCGTCGTTGATTCCATTGCCCGGCAATACGCCCTGCACGACACCACCGTCTTTACCGACCCAAAGATGCACCCCGAAAGCATCTATCTGTCGGCCTATCCCAACAACCGGTCCCTGGCATATGTTTTGATGCTTTTGTATAAGGCCGTCTCGGTGGTGTCGACGTCCGAATCGGCGTTTGTTAGTGCGGCAACGGTCGTGAACATTGTGCTGGGATCAATCGCAGTTGTCGTAATCTCTATTACCATATACGAGCTCACGCACCGCAAGCTCTTTGGTCTGATCGCCTACGTAGTGGCAGCGTTTTTGATTGTCCTAAACCCAAACCTCACGATATTCTACTCGGACGTTCCGGCGCTACTAATAACCGCAACGACGCTGCTGCTATTGGTCCGCATATCCCAGACGAAAGCTGCGCCGTACCCGCAGTTGATTGCATTGGCAGTCCTGCTGGCCTTGGGTGCGTTCATTAAACCGCCGTCGGTCATCCTTATTCTGGCATTTATTGTCGTGGCCGCATTTTTTGCGATTAAAAAGCGGCCTATTGTTGCCCTCAACGTCCGAAAGATCTCTGCGTTCCTTGGGGCGTTAGCCATTACGGTCGTAGTGTCGAATGGTGTGGTTGCGATCACGCCCAACTTTGGCAAGTTTTCGCCGCAGATGGCAGACCAGTACCGCGTAAACGCCCTGTCCTACTTTGGGATGGGTTCACTGAGAGGCCTGGACCCATATCCAACATGCAACACAGGTTCGTACTGCCAACCGTACATCAGCGATACCATAGGCGTTTGGGGCGGGCAAAAACCCGAATTCGCATCTCAAAAAGCCCGCGACACGTATGCCTTATCGCTCATAAAACAAAGCGTGACCGAAGACTTCCCCACTGGCTACCTATCGTTCGTAGCCCAGAAGTTGGCGCACGCGTTCTTCCCGGCGCGCGCCTACTATACCGAGAACACCGACATAACGTCCAACGGGCTCATGTGGTTGCACCACAACAAGACCGCTCTAAACCTACGCCACCGGGTTTACGGTGACCGCGGGCTATATCCAACTTCGGTTCGCCTGCTCTCCTTCGTTGCGGCGGCGGTAGTCTTGGTTGGATTTATCCGCCTGTTCGTTCGGCCAAGAAAAGGTGCCTGGCTGCCCGCTACCTTGTACCTGTCGCTATTTCTATTCGCGGTGTACGGCACACTCAGCGAATTCCGTGCCGCTTACGTCTGGCAGTTCCTGCCGATACTGATCGCTTTGTCAGCGATCGCGTGCAGGTCTGTTATAGTGGAACCATGACGACCAAAATCGTACTTTTTGATGCCGTTGGCGTCCTGTTTCCGGCTAATACAGTCGTCGGCGACGATCTGGCGCAACGGTTCAACCTAACCACAGACCAACTAGCCATCATGTGGAAGGGTTTTTACTCTGACTACACCGTCGGCAAACTCACCACGGATGAATTCTTGGACAAGTTTGCGGAGACATATAACCTGCCCCAACAAGATGTAACCCGAGAGGTATTCACCGAAAGCTTCCGCAGAGCACTTGCACCGATGCCCGGCATGGAAGACGTGCTCATCAAGTTGCGAGACAGCGGTGTTACCATTGCCATGCTTTCAGACACAGCAGAAATGTTCGCCGACGCCCGCCGCTCGTGGCTCTTTAGCGAATACTTCGACAAGATATTTTTATCATTCGAGATCGGCTACAAAAAACCGGACGTACATGCGTTTCAGGCGGTCACCGATCACTACAAGGTTCAGCCCGATGAAGTTTTCTTTATAGACGATACTCCGGGCAACATTGACGCTGCTAAGACCTACGGCATGGACGCCGTTGTGTTCACGGACGCAGATACACTCCTAAAGACACTGCAGGAGTACAACCTGCTAGAGAGATCGCGTGCCTAATGGTCGACTTTGAATACGAAGAACGCTACCGCGCCGACGATCCAGCGGCGACTCAACAGCAACTGGAGGATGCCGGTTTTATTCTAACCAGCACGCAAGAGCAGATCGACCACTGGTTTATACCGACCCGAATCTCCTCGCCGGATGAACAGGCGCATTGGTTTGATCACGAGGGCGGCTACGCGCTCCGTATCCGCGAAGAAAGCATGGGTGATATGAACCGAACGCTCATCACCGTCAAGCAAGCCCTCCGCGGCGCAGACCACAGCGCCTTGTCCAACCTAGAGACAGAGCTGACCACCGAAGGGTTGCTGCAGGCTTTTGAACGCATTGGCACAGAGTTTGGCGACGCTGCTGCACAGCTGCGAACGCACGCCGGTAACAGCGGCATGACTGTTCAGCGAGCCACGCAGCTTATTGTCAGCGCCGGCCGCAAAGAATATCTGACAATCCACAAGCAACGCAGCACCTTCTCCTGTTCACAACAACCTGATGTGGTCGCCGACATCGACACTATCCCGGCACTCCGCGACACCACACTCGGCTTTAGCGCGCAGATTGAGTTTGAGTACAAGGGCGCCGGCTCGCTGGAAGACGCTGAACGGGCTATCTCCGCCGTTACAAGATTGCTCGGCTACGGTGGCTACGACCAGCTCGCCAAGGCCCTGCCCGGGCTCGCAATTCCTTATCTGGCCAAATTTTAGTACTCCCCTGAGAGAATGTTGTAAATAATGATGTTGCCTCGGCCTGCATTCGCCCGTAGGCTACGCTCATGACCACAGCCGAAATCAAAGCACAAATCGCGGATGAGGTCCGTAGCATTACTCCGTTCGACGATCTAGAGCGGCAGTGTGTAACCGACACACTGGCCTGGATTGCCAGCGGCGCCAATATCTTCCGTATTGCCAAGCCCGACAAGCCGCCCAAGCATCTGGTGTCGTACTTTGTAGTGGTCGACCCGGAACATCGTAGCCTGCTGCTCGGCGATCACATCAAAGCACAGCTGTGGCTGCCCACCGGCGGACATGTGGAGCTGGGCGAACATCCGCGTCAAACAGTCATCCGTGAAGCCCGCGAAGAAGTCAATCTGGACGCGCAGTTTCTGAACGATGAGCAGCCGCTATTCCTGACAGCCACCCTCACCGTGGGCCTGACTGCCGGCCACACCGATGTCAGCCTGTGGTATATACTGCGCGGCGATATTCACGCGCCGCTGCAATTCGACCGCAGCGAATTCACCGGCATCAACTGGTTCGGCTTTGACGAAATCTTGCAATCGCACCCGGCCATTTTTGATCCGCACATGCAGCGTTTTACGCGCAAACTGTTGCAGCTGTTCCCGACATCAGCGCAGAAATAGTTTAGTTACTAAACTATTTCTGCATCACGCTCATTGCATCTTTTCGCGCAGCTTGGCGAGTTCCGCCCGGCCTTGGTCGTCCAGCTCGCCCCGCTCGTTCATGTCCATCAGCTGGTGCATGCGCGCCTGCATTTGGTCTTTGCCCATGTCGGCCATGTCACCGGCTTCATCTTGCATATTGTCCATCATTCCCATGGCAGCCCCTCCCCTTACGTTACTGAGCAGTTATCACTATAAGCTGTGGCGGCGGGCTACGCTGTGAGTCAGTTCACTTCAACCTGCTGCCTGCGTGCTGGTCGGCTGAGTTGGTATGACGGGCTGAGCCGTTAGCGTATCGCGCACGTATTCAAACTCACCCTGCACACGCGCCCATAAGTCACCCACCACCTTTCGCGTGCTATGCAGGCTCAGCCGGGTAATTTCAGGCAGCGGAGGCTTGGCGGTCCGCCAACCATCAGGAGAAGGGCAGAGTACATCAGCACAAGCTATTCCCTGGTCATACGCAACAGTCTTGATATATATCCTCACCTGCTCGCGCAGTACCTCGATAACAGTCGGGCGCTCACGCACACGTTTGCTCTGACTGTGGCCCGCCGTATCGGCGTTATACAAACGATCTTCGATAATTTCATGAACGCGCATGCCGCCACAATAGCAACAACCGTGCCAACGGGCGGTGAAAAATCAGACAGACCAAGCGGTGCTATTCGTAGCGCAGGGCTTCGACCGGATCGAGCCGGGCGGCGCGGCGAGCACCGAACACGCCCGCCACACCGCCCACGCCAGTACGCACCCCAATGACAC
>CAZRWV010000065.1:0-7191 GCA_964603965.1 uncultured Candidatus Saccharibacteria bacterium | reverse complement strand
CTCCGATTCGCCTGCCAGGTCAGACCCAACTGTCGCATCATGATACCGCTTAATCAGTTTGCTGACATTTCCAAGCTGCGAGTCGTTTATCTTTGCCCCGTTGCCAGGTATTACTTCACCTTCAAAATAGCTAAGCACTTCCCGACCCTTTTCATCGATACCCAAAAAGCGCGGTGATTCGGCGAATGCTACGGGCGCAGATTTAAGATATACAAGGAGCTTATGTACGAATTCAGCATTGTCACCTTGTGCTCTGTGAACCGCGTCGCCAATCTTTACGATGTCCGGGTTGAGCTGGCCGCCCTGTAGAGGAACCTCGCTTTTTGTAGTGTCCATAGCTCAATCATAGCAGAGAAGAACCTGAGTCGACCTTAAGGTGGCAGGATAGCGGGCTAGCGCCCTTTTCCGGCCAAGCTTTCTGCCTACGGCACGTTTCACGAGCGGAACCAAGTTCCTGCGAGAGCTTGTCCTCCACCGAACCTACGACCTACGAGCTTTTCCTTCGGAAAATCTCTGGTCGTAGGTTCGTAACCGTCAATAAACCAAAAAGAAAGCCCCTCTTTCGAGGGACTCTCTTTTTGGTACACCTGGCAGGATTCGAACCTACGACCTTTGGCTCCGCAAGCCAACGCTCTATCCAGCTGAGCTACAGGTGCAAACGAGGCGTTTGTAAACGCAACAGGGGTGATTGTAGCATAGCTGGCGCAAAAAAGCCAGCCCGTCGCCAATTTACCCCGGGGTGACGATATATCGCACCCAATCTGTTAAAATATCTCGGTACGGAGAGGTCGCATAGTTGGTCTAGTGCGCCACACTCGAAATGTGGTATGTCAGCAATGGCATCGAGGGTTCGAATCCCTCCCTCTCCGCCAAACGCGCCAATACTATATACTTATTCCCATGCGTGCTGATCTAGTCTTTATTGCCGCCATCATCAATGTAATCTCGCCGTTGCCGTACGCCATTGACGCGTTCCGGGGCAAGACGCACCCCAACCTTGTCACGTGGTCTACCTGGACGCTGCTGAATGCTATTGCCGCCGCGGCTGCTTGGTCGGCCGGTGCTCATCAAACAGCGGTGTTTATGTCCGCCGCTACCATCGCCACGCTGACCATCCTGGTGGCGGGCCTGCGCTACGGGCTTAAGCGCTACACTCGGTTTGACGTTGTCTGTCAGGCGGCTGCCCTGTTGGGGCTGGCGCTTTGGGGGTTCACTAGCAACCCCGCCCTGGCTGTGGTTATCAATCTGGTGGTGGACTTTGCCGGACTGCTGCCCACCATCCGCCATGCCTGGGAGGCGCCGCACGCCGAGACGTGGCAGTCGTTTGCCATCAGCATGGTGGCGGGCACGCTGGCACTTATTTCCATACAGCAGTACAGCTTTATTGCCCTGGCCATGCCGCTGTATATCCTTTGTGCCGACACTACACTCACCAGTATTATTCTGTCACGCCGTCGTATGGCCGCCGCTGTGGCCAAGTAGTTGCCAACGCGGCCTCACTGTATACTGGTAGCCATGGAAGACTCTGTTTTTACCAAGATTATCAAAGGCGAACTGCCCTGCCACAAGGTGTACGAAGACGCCCGGACGTTTGTGTTTATGAGCATTCAGCCTATCCAACCCGGCCAAGTCGTGGTTGTGCCCAAGAAACAGGTCGAAAACATATGGGACCTGGACCCCGCCGATTACCAAGCGCTGATGGCCACGGGCCAGAAGGTCGCACTCAAGTCGCGCGAAGTGTTTCCCGACAAACCTAAGGGCGGTCTGATCATAGAAGGCCTGGAAGTGGCCCACGCCCACCTAAAGATCTTTCCTTTCAGTCTTGCCGACGAAGTCCGCCACGAACCCGACCCCTCTGCCCAACCCGACCACCCCATCCTAGCCGCCCTCGCCGAGAAGTTACGTTTGCCTGACGGCGAATAGTTATAGCGTTGGTGCGCCGGGGCGCTACATGCCTGGGCGCTGCCTGGCGCGCCAGCCCAAGCGCGAAGCGCGCCCAGACATGTAGCGAACTGGCGGGATACTGCCAAAACTAACCATTTCCGGCTACTTTGGCCTAGCGTAAGCACTTTCGAACTGGTACAATACGGCCATGGATGTGTCCGGTGGAGTCATGACCGAGGAGCGGCGTTTGGGCCAAGTATTGGCTGCCGCCCGCAAGCGCGCTGGGCTGACGCAGCAAGGTCTGTGTCACGAATCTGGCGTCAGTTATTCCACTCTGGCCAAGATTGAGCGCGGCGCTATCCGCACGCCCTCGGTGTTTATCGTCAAGCAACTGGCTGATTCCATCGGCATCGGCTTGGACGACCTGCTGCGTGGCGTGGTCGTTGGCAAGGCTATCGCACACAGCCGCAGGAACAAAAAGGTCTCGCGCAATGGCGTCCGGTTCGTCTACTTTGACATGAACGGCTGCCTGGTACAGTCCGCAGTAAGCCGCACAGCGCAGCTGTTGGCACAGGACAGCGGTGTGACCAGCGACGTAATCGAATCCATTTTCTGGCAGTACAACAACGATGTCGGCCGCGGCGCCAAGAGTATCGACGAGCTCAACACCGTACTAGCCGAGCGCGTCAACATGCTGGTGGATTGGAACCGCTACTACCTGGCGGCGGTTAAACCCACTCCCGGCATCGCTGACCTAGTCGAATGGGTAGCCGAAAACTACCACATTGGCATCCTCACCAATACTCTGCCCAACCTGGTGCGGCCTATGTTGGCCAACGGCACACTGCCGCAGGTGGATTATGACGTCATTATCGACTCGTCCGAGGTGCATGCCCTCAAGCCCGATCCCGAGATGTTCCAGATTGCCGCCGAACGCGCCGGCTTCAGCCCGCGCGAGATTCTCCTCGTTGACGACGACCCGCTTAACCTGTCCGCCGCCGGTAAGCTGGGCTGGCAGACGATTAGTTTCCACGCGTACAACGCCGCTGACTCGATTGTAGCGGTTAGCACTGCCCTGCAGCCGGCTGACTAGCGTTCGTACAGCGGCTTATAGGTTATAATGCAGGCCATGAGCAAACGAACCTATATGTTTGTAGGCGGGCACCCCGATGACGCCGACAACAAATTCGGCGGCACGGCTATTCTACTCAAGAAGCTTGGTTGTGACATCGTCTTTGTAGCGGTAACTGATGGGAGTGCCGGTCATCCGACTATGGACCGACAGGCTTTGGCGGTGCGACGGCGCGGCGAGGCGGAGCTCGTGGCTGAATATCTGGGCATTACCTACGTCGTGATGGATACTCCTGACGGTGAGTTGGTGCCCGACCTGCCTACACGCAGTAAGCTCATACGGCTTATTCGTGAGCACAAACCGGACGTATTGATCTCTCATAAGCCAACCGATTATCATCCCGATCATCGTGCCGCGGGCCAGTTGGTGCAGGACTGTTCCTTTTTGCTGACCGTGCCACTCGTTTGTCCGGATGTGCCCGCCATGAGTGATGCGCCGTACGTGTTTCATATTCACGGGTCGAGGCGCAATGAGTTCCAACCTGATGTCCTGGTGGACATCGGCTCGGTTGTTGACCAAAAGATGCACAGCCTGGCGCTGCACGAGTCACAGATATTCGAGTGGTTGCCGTTCATCGGTCACTTTAGTGATGAGACGCCCAAGCCGACCGATGACTATCTGGACTGGATGAAGCGCCACTGGGGTGACCCTGGCCATGTCTCTCGCTTTGCCAAGCTTCACCGCAATCCTGCTGCGGCACACCTTGAAGTCCTGGAGCGCTGCGAATATGGTTCGACAGTGACGCCCGACATAGCCCAGGAACTCTTCCCGTTCGCCACCGTCAACTTCAGCGAAACCGGCCGCAAGTAGCCTAAGCCGCCTTGAACCGCGTCTGCTCCGCGCGCAGTCGTTCCAGCGTATCCTGCGCTTCTTTCAGCTGGTCTTTAGTCTGCTGTACGACTTCTTTGGGCGCGTTGGCTACGTAGCTCTTGTTGTCCAGGCGAGCCTGCAGCTGCGCCGCAGTGCGCTCCTGCGCGGCGATCTGCTCGGTTAGCTTGTCAGCGTAGGCTTTGAGCATGTCGCTGTCCACGTCCAGCCAACAGTGGTGCTTGGTGCTGGTTAGCTTCAGTCCAGTGCCGCTCTCCACTTCAGTCACGCTGCCCAGGCCACCCATGCGGCTTAGTAGTTCGGCGTTGGCCGCCAGGAATGGCACATCGGTGTAGTACAGATTGGGCTTGCTGATGCCGAGCGCGCGCGTCAGGGCGCGTACCTCGGTAATGATGGCCCGGATCTGCTCAAACTCGTCGGCCTCGGCTTTGCGACCGCCCTGTGGCTTTGGCCAAGCGCTGGTGATGAGCAAGCTGTCGGTATCAGAATACAAAGTCTGCCAGATTGTCTCGGTCACGAACGGTGCGAACGGATGCGCCAGCTTGAGCACGGTCTCCAGGGCGTAGCCCAGCATATCCCTGCCCTGCTGCGTCTTACTGGCCTCGATGTACCAGTCGGCCACGTCGTCCCACACGAAGTGGTACAGCGTTTCGTAGGCTTCGCTAAAGCGATAGTTGTCCAGATGTTTGCTTATCACCTCTGTTGATTGTTGTAGCCTGTACAACACCCAGTGGTCGGCCGCGGACTGCGGTTCGGGGGTGCTGCCGGGCCGGTAGCTGCTGCCCAGGGCGCCTTCTACGTAGCGGGCAATGTTCCAGAGCTTGTTGCAGAAGTTGCGAGCCTCTTCCACGCGACGCGGGTCGTAGCCGCGGTTCACAGCCGGTGCACGACCGGCGATGACTCCCATACGCAATGCGTCAGAACCGTATTGGTCAATGACGGGCAGCGGGTCTACCACGTTGCCAATCGACTTGCTCATTTTGGAGCCGTCCTCGGCCATCACGTAACCGTGGATGTATACCTCACGGAACGGCACCTCGCCTGTCACATACAGGCCGAGCATAATCATACGACTAACCCATGGGTACAAGATTTCACCGCCGGTTTCCATCAGGCTGAGCGGGTAAAAGCGCTTAAAGTCTTCGCTGTCCAGCCCGAGCGTGGCGTAAGGCCAGCTGCTGCTGGAAAACCAGGTGTCAAATACGTCTGGGTCGCGGTGATATGTCTTGCCGTTGACCTCGATAATTTCCTGATCCACCCGTTCGTCGTATATCCAGTCGTCTGGCTCGTCCACGTTCTGGAACGCCGGAATGGGGATACCCCAGGCGATTTGGCGGCTAATATTCCAGTCGCGCAGACCTTCCAGGTACCCTATCAGTTGCTGCTTTTTGGTTTCGGGGTAAAAACGGATCTTGTCCTTTTTGAGTGCAGCAATCGCCGGTTTGGCAAGCGGCTGCATGTCGACGAACCACTGGTCTTTGAGGAGTGGTTCGATGATTGTGCCGCATTTGTAGCAGTGGCCAACGTTGTGGGTTAGCTCTTCAATCTTGACGATGGCACCCTCGGCCTCCAGGTCTTTCACAACTGCTGTCCGGGCTTCCTGCACAGTTAGACCGCGGTATTTCTCGGGAACCTCGGCACTCATCGTACCTTCGTGCGTAATGACATTTATCTTCGGCAGGCTGTGCCGTTCGGCTGCTTCGTAGTCATTGGGGTCGTGCGCCGGTGTCAGTTTTACGGCGCCGGTACCGAACTGCAGGTCTACAAAACTATCAGCTACGACAGGCACTTCCCTACCCGTCAGTGGCAATCGCACTGTTTTGCCCACGAATTTGGCATAGCGTGCGTCGTCGGGATGTACGGCCACGCCGGTATCACCCAACATCGTTTCGGGCCGAGTAGTCGCCACCACCACTTCCCCTTTACCGCTGACCAGCGGATAGCGTATGTACCACAGCTTGCCCTTTTCTTCTTTGTATTCCACCTCGATGTCGGCGAAGGCGGTACCGTGGAAAGTACAGAAGTTCACCAGCCGCTCACCGCGGTAAATCAGCCCCTCGTCCCACATTTTCTTGAAGGTCTTGTATGCTTGCGTGACAATCTTTTCGTCCAGCGTGAACGTGTAGTGGCTCCAGTCGCAACTGACGCCCATACGGCGCAGCTGGCCCTCAAAGTTAGAGCGGTTTTTCGCCACAAAGTCCCACAGCTGCTGGTACAGCTGCTCACGTGAAAAGTCGAAGCGGCTCTTGCCCTCTTTGGCCAGGTGCTTCTCGTACACCGACTGCGTTTCAAAGCCGGCATGGTCGGCACCGGGCAACAATAGCGTAGGCTTCCCTTTCATGCGGTTATAGCGAGCTGGGATGTCTTCGAGCGCCACGGTCAGCTCGTACCCTATGTGCAGGTTGGCATTGGCGTTTGGTGGCGGCATAACAATGCTGTAGCTGGGGCCGTCGCCTTGTGGCGTGAACGCCCCGCTCTTCTCCCACAGCGCGTAAATATCGGCCTCGTACTGGCCGGGTTCATAAGCTTTCGGTAGATTCATATCGAGTAATCCTTTCGGAATTTAATTGGTGCGGATTTTAGGGTTTTCTAAGGTAAGGAGAAATTACAGTCCCCGAGGGACACCACACCGTACAGAACCAAGCACCAATAACATGACCATAGTATACCACCTCTGTTCAGCGAACGCTACCACCTCTGTAACTTTTCACGTGAACAGTTAGTGTGGTGGCGACACGATAGCACTTATGGCTACATCGACAGGTTAGGCTGGATATCCAGCGTGTACGGATCAGCGGTGGGCTGTCCGAGCATGGCTTTAAAACAGCCTAGTG
This sequence comes from uncultured Candidatus Saccharibacteria bacterium, assembly GCA_964603965.1. Lineage (GTDB taxonomy): Bacteria > Patescibacteriota > Saccharimonadia > Saccharimonadales > UBA4665 > JAJZCD01. The sequence goes on along the minus strand of CAZRWV010000065.1, from coordinate 513 downwards.
CGGCAATCATCGCACCGTTGTCGGTGCAGAGTTTGAGATCGGTGTGTTCGATGGTGATCGGTAGCTGATCCGCCAGATGGGCACGCAGGGCAGTGTTGGCAGCCACGCCACCCGCCAGCACGACGCTGGCTGGCTGGAACTCCTGGTACGCCAGCAGTGCTTTCTCGACGACCGTCTCGCAGGCTACCCGTTGGAAGCTGGCAGCAATATCGGCCTTCTGGGCTTCGGAGAGGCGCCCAGGCAGCTCAAAGCTGGGTAGGGTGAAGTCTGCGCCAACTGCGTCTTGGGCGGCCCGCAGAACGGCCGTTTTGAGCCCACTGAAGCTAAAGTCGTACTTGCCGGCCATTTTGGCCTTGGGGAAGTCGTATGCGCGCGCATTGCCCTCGAGCGCCTTTTTGCTGATGTTGGGGCCGCCGGGGTAGGGCAGACCGATCATCTTGGCCACCTTGTCGAACGCTTCGCCGATGGCGTCGTCATACGTCTCGCCCAGCAGGGTGTAGTCGAAGTGGTCGC
>CAZRWV010000064.1:0-7279 GCA_964603965.1 uncultured Candidatus Saccharibacteria bacterium | reverse complement strand
CGGCTATCAGTGCCACCATCCATTAGCACATGGTGACGGTAGGCTTCCCACTCGGTCCGTTCCTCGTCCGTTAGTTGGCCTGCAAAGTTACGGGCTTTGTAGCGCGGCAGCAGGTCGCGCAGACGTTGGTCGTGGAATTCGTCGTGCAGCTCTGCCAGTTCGGCCGGCTCGGCCGCGCGCACGACCGACATGATGCGCTTATCGGTTTCGTCAAAAAAGCTGCCGGCGTACAGGCCCGCTTCGGCAGCAGGGGTTTCCTGGCCCCACTGCTCGCTACGCTCACCGTCCAATAGATCGCGAGCCTTGATAATATTCGCCACCAACTCCGGCTGGGCTGCCAGCTTGTTGAGGTTGGCCTGCACTTGCTCGGGCGTGACCTTTAGCCGCTGCTGCACACCTTCGTCTTTCAGCGGGCCAAGCGGCGACAGCGCCGGGCAGCGGTTGTATTTGAGCGACTTTATGGGCAACCGCAGTGCGGCCGGCTCTTTGGAGTCTTTGATCGGCCGCATGCGTTCGGTCAGCTGCTGCGGCGTCAGGTCTTTGAATTCATCAGGGTCAAAGCGCAGATCGTACACCAGCGCACCTTTGCTATCGTCCATGTTCAGCACACGCACCACGGCCGTCTTGTCGGTCTCGGCCGCATATCGGCCGCTGGTATAGATACACGTTGGGTTGCTTTCCAAAAAGCGCTTCACCTCGTTTTTGCCGCGCAAATTGAGCAGCCAGTCAAACAGCTTGGGCTGCTTGGTTTTGATTAGATTAGCCACGGCAATGCTCGCCACGACGTCACTCAAAGCGTCGTGTGCTTGCTCGTGATCGAGGCCGTTCAGTTTGGTCATCAGCTCCAGGCGGTTCGTGGGTTTGCCGTCGTCGGTCATCGGCCAGTTAATGCCCTCTGGCCGCAACGCGCGCGTCATGCGCACCAAGTCCAGGATGTCCCAGCGGCTCTTGCTATCCTGCCACGACCATTCGTAAGCATCATAAAAGTTGCGATAATGCAAAAAGCGCATAAACTCATCATCGAACCGCACCGTGTTGTAACCCACGAAAATCGTGCCGGGCATAGCGACCTCTTTGCCAAATTGTCGCAGAAATTCAACTTCAGTAATGCCGTCTTGCAGCGTTGCCTGCGGCGTAATGCCGGTAAGCACAATCGCGTCCGGATCGGGCAAAATGTCTTCGGTCAGCTTGATCAGAATGTTCACCGGTTCGCCGATCGGGTTCAGGTCCATATCGGTCCGCTGCCCGGCAAACTGCATAATCCGCGCTTCGCGCGGGCTAATCCCCGACGTCTCCAGATCGTACCAGAAGAATGTTTGGGCCATAAGGATCAGTGTAGCATCCCACGGCCAATTCTTAAGTACACTAGCCGTTCGACGGCAACAACTTGCGCAGTTCCCGGATGTCCCGGAGCTGCCATTCGTCCTTCGCCTGCAGCATCTCTTTGTTGTCGATAATTGCTGGTTTGGACAGCAGCGGCAGTGTAAAGCCCTCAAACTCCGTCTGTTCGATCGGCGGAAAGCCGTTTGCATAAAACGGTTCGTAGCGCTTGGTGCCGGCATCGAAAATCATCAAGTTCGCCATGGGGCAGATGTCGATGATCTGGCCTTGGTAGGTTAGCTCAAGGTTGAAGTTATCATAGTTGTCATCTACAAAGTGCTCGAGCGGCTGCGATACGTACGGTTGTGCCTGCTCCAAGAACGTCTTGAACTCCGCCGAGTCTTTGTCCGTTTCGATGTCTATATCGATGTCCGTCAGCAACCGGTCGACGCCGTACGCGTAGCAAGCAAAGCCGCCAGTAATAACCCAGCGGAAGCCGTATGTTTCGAGAATGGGAATGATAAATCCTAGTGCGGCCTTAGCGCGGGCGCGTTCATCGTTTTTGCTGATCATCATGGATATGATACTACACCCCGGGAGCATCTGCCCGGTCGTCACGGCCATACAGTAAAGTACTAAACAGCGTATCTAATGCTGGGATCTTCGCACCCGACTCCTCATACACAGTCCGGAGCGACCCGTAATAGGAAACGCCGCGCAAGGCACCGAGGGCCAATTCCCGCCTGGCGTCCGCCCAGATTGCGTTGATGCCTTCGTCTTGGCGTGGCGGCCGCAAGCCCATCAACAGTATTAGATTGGCATACGCTTTTAGGTCCTGGCCATAATTGGCGCGTATGTCGTCGAGCACAATTGGATTGATCGCTTCCGTTGGCCTTAGCAGTCGAGGTTGCACAAACCTATCCTCCAGGGCACCGCCTAGCCTCTGCAGCAGATCGTGCCGACGGTCACGGTCCCTCACAAGCATGGCGTAGAGTGTCATTCGGGCCACATGGTCGGGTCCGCTTAATTTTGGCCGGTCAACCCGCACAGGATCCGCCTGCGGGGGTAGATAGACACCGACGTGCTCCAGGCAGATAAGCTCCAGCAGGCGATCATGATCCTTGGGGCGCAATCTGCCAGGGCTGTCTTCCGGGAGCTTTCCAAACATCAGTAGATCAGGCGAGTACTGTAGGCGCTCCATGTGCGGACTGCCCTCTGGACGATCGCCAAGTACGTGGGCAAATTCGTCGACATGGAATCTGCCGCCAGCAGTAAAGCTTGTGTCCGGGCTGGCGTATATCCGCAAAAGGTCTGGTGCGGAGATGCGCCGATATGGGCCGTAGGGATACCGTGCCCTCAGGGCCACCATCGCTCCATGGATTTCCCCCATACGAACCTCGACGAGCGCCGACCGTTCAGGAATTGCGGTCTCGTCGTCGCGGAGAAATGTAGCGGCTACACTTCCCTCGAGTGCCCCTCGGATCTCCTCCTCGGCCGGCAGTGCCACCCTCCACCAGTCCGGTCGGAACAACAACAGCCTAGTCCTAATCAGCGGGCTGAACTGCCACTCTTCAAGTTGGCGCCCCTCGGTGCCATTCAGCTCCGATAATGCATCTGGCGCTAATCCTACCCTGTTTTCTGGCGTAGTCATACCCATACCTGATTAGAACTCGAACGAACCGGTGGGCAGCTGAACCGTATCGCCGGGCTGAATACCCTGCCGCGTCAGCTCGTGCATGATGCCCTGCTTTTGCATAATGGCACGCAGGCGGCGGACGGCCTCGGTGTTCGCGTAGTCGGTGCGGGCGGCAAAGCGTTCAATCTTGCTGCCGCTGACGGTGAATACATCGCCGTCGTGACTAACACGCCAGCTGCGCTGGTCTTTTAGGCGCAACACCGGCAGTTCCTGTTCGACCGGCGCTTCGGCGGCCTGACGCTGGCGCTCTGCATCCACGACAGCCCGCACAGCATACAGCAGTGGTTTTAGGTTTTCGTGCGCCTGCGATGAAATCGCAAATAGCGTTATGTCAACCGGTAGACATGGTTGGAGGGTTTTTTGCTGCTCGGCCAACCGCTCGGGAGTGATCAAGTCGATCTTGGTAAGTACCACAATCTGGCGCTTAGCAGCCAGATTGGAACGATAGGTTTCCAGCTCATGCTGGATGGTTTGATAATCGCGCGCGACGTCATCGCTCGTTGCATCCACCAAGTGCAGCAGCACGGCAGTACGCTCCACATGACGCAGGAATTCATCACCCAGGCCTTTACCCTGGGCCGCACCTTCGATCAGGCCGGGGATGTCGGCAAACAGCAGGCTGCTTTCGCGGTCGATGTCGACCACGCCCAGGTTGGGCGTGAGCGTAGTGAACGGATAATCGGCGATTTCGGGCCGGGCGTTGCTGATAACGGACAGGAGCGTGGACTTGCCGGCATTGGGCAGGCCTACCAGGCCGACGTCGGCGATCAGTTTGAGCTCCAGCGTCAGCTCGGCTTCTTCGCCGGCCTCGCCCTTTTCGGCAAAGCGGGGGGTTTGGCGCGTGCTGCTTAAAAAGTGTGCGTTGCCGAAACCGCCGCGACCGCCCTGAGCAACTACCGCCTCTTGACCGTCTTCGGTCAAGTCGGCCAGCACCTCACCGTCGCTATTCGATACCATCGTACCCACTGGAACTGGCACGCGCAGGTCCACGCCGCTCTTGCCGTGGCGGCGGACTTTGTCGCCTGCACCGCCCGCTTCAGCCGCCAATTCGCGGTGATAGCGGAACTCCACCAGCGTATTGTGATTGCGCGAGGCCACAAATACCACGTCGCCGCCGTTACCGCCGTCGCCGCCGTCCGGACCACCTTTGTCGACGTATTTTTCGTGCCGGAAGCTCATCCGGCCGTTGCCGCCGTCGCCTGCGCGCACCATCACCGTTACGTGGTCGATAAATTTCATACCTACAGTATAGCAGCGATGTTGTAAAAATGAAACAGATGTGTTGAAGTTATTAGTAAATGTACCAATACTCACTGGCTTCGTCGGGCGTCATCGTAAAGTGACGAACACTGAACGGACCACCGCTCCAGTTCATATCGGACGCGTGTACGGTGCCATCGGCGTCAACGCTTTCTACATACGCCACATGTCCAAGATAGGCAGACGTCTGGACGCGCGGTTGGAACCATATGACTGCTCCCGCCTGAGGCACGTGCCCCTCGGAGAAACCGGCCAGTGCCGCACCCTGTAACCATGTGTTTGCGTTACCCAAGTTGGAGGGCACCGGACGACCGATCTGGATACGTCGATTGGCCGCCCACCAGGTGCATTGTCCCGGCACGTAGCCGTTGCCGCCATACGCCGGTGAAAAGCCCCAAAGACCATAGTTATTGGTGGTAATCCGTATCTGTCCATTCGGAATCAGTAGCCGTTCGCCGGCAGAGATGCCCTTGATCTCGGCATCGTTGTAGGCGACAATCTGATCGGCGTTCGCCACGAATTTGGTGGCCAAATTCTGTATGCTGTCGCCAGCCTGGGCCGTATAGACAATACCGTTAATAGGCGGGATCACCAGTTGCATGCCCGCCGACACCTTATTGCCCGTCAGGTTATTCGACCAGCGCACACTATCGCTCGTAATACCGAATCCTTGGGCAATACTAGTGATGGTGTCCCCCGATTGCACGACATACGTCGCAATGTCGTCCTTGCTTTTGAGCGCCGTAGCCACAATTTGCGGTTTGGTTACCAGGCTTGCGCCGTTAGCACTCACTACTGCATCAATTTGGGCACTCTGCTGCTGGTTTTTGATATCACTCTGTTCGGGCAGATTGGTTATTTCTGCTACCCGCGCGGCAATATCATATGCGGTTAGGCCATCTACGGGATTCGTTGTATCACCTTGATCTGCCAGCACACCGGCAGATGCGTTCATATGGTCGCTCGACGAGCTGGTCATTACAAAGCCGGCCACCGCACCCAACACTAACACGTTGGCAGTAATCAAGCCGTAGCGTACCAACCGCTTGCGGGACGACCGCTGGCGGAAGATCTTTTGCAGACGATTCGTCAGACGCAATCGTCGTTGGTTAATCATACGGGCCGTTAGCGGCCCAGCGTGAATCGTAGTAATGGTAACTCCTATAACGATACCGGCGGCACAGATGCCGTACAGCGGCAGCGCGTTACGACGCTTATGATACCAATTCCAGCCGTGCCGGGCAAGCGTCACCCCTGTTACGGGGTGCTGTTATTTGCACAATTCGTGGCAATATTGGTGGGTCAACGCCTCGTGCTCGGCAAGTGTATGCGAAAAGTGCGTGGTACCGTCATCACCCGCCACAAAATACAGCCAATCGGTGTTGGCAGGATACGCCACGGCCCGCAGCGAACTATCACTGACGTTGCTGATCGGCGTCGGTGGCAAACCGGTGTGCAGCCGTGTGTTGTACGGACTGTCGTAACTGAGCGGATCACCCTGTTCTGCCAAGCGCGAACCGTACATTGCCGTCACATCACTGCCGAGCGGCATGCCTATCTGCAATCGCGTCAAAAACACCTGGGCGGCCTGAGCACGGTCTTTTTGACTGGAGACTTCCTGCTCGACGATCGAGGCAAGGATAATTCCCTTGTACGTGCTGAGGCCCTCGGCAGCGAAAGCGGCACGGATATCCGGCGTCAGGTGGCCCTGCATCTGGGCGATTGACTCTTGCACGATGTCGGACGCAGTCGTGGCACTGGTGCGCTGGAATGATTCGGGATACAGGTAGCCTTCCAGGCTGTTGCCGACGGGCTTGTCGACAAGCGCAGCATTACCCTCATAAGCCTCGGGCCGAAGTGCGGCGTCTACGTCCGATTTCTTGAATCCGTCATTGATGAGCGAAGCGCGGATCTGGTCCAATCGTTGGGCGGGCAGGATGGTGACGAGTTCGGTAGTCACCTTGCCGTGTGTTAGCTGCGACACAATCGCCGGAACGCTTTGCACCGGACTGAGCGAATACGTGCCGGCCTGCAGATAGCTGCTGGCGCCAACGTGGCGCACATACGCCTCGAAGGCCCAGGCGCTGCGGATCAACTTGTGCGCGTGCAGCTCGTCGGCAATCTGGGCCGGTGACTCGCCGGACTTGACGACAACATTCTGGGCCCGTCCGTGGGCACTCAGCGGCTGCAGGTTGCGACTGTAGTAGTGCCAGATACCCATTACCGCGGCCGCCAACAGCAGCGCGAGCACGCCAACGGCGATCAGGACACGCTTGAGCCACGGACGGTGCGGCTGCTTGGTGCCTACCTTGTACTTCATGGGTGCGACTCCCCGGTCAGCTGTGCGTCGGTGGCGGGATGTTCGGCCAGATACCGCTCCAATATATATGCCGCAGCCAGGGCGTCGATGTCGGCCTTGGCGTGCGGCTTATTGCCGATCAGGCCTTCCGCGTCGACGCTCGTGAGCGTCTCGTCGGCCAGCTCCACCGGCACGTCCAGCGCCTCCGCCAAGCGCGCGGCAAACGCTTCGGCGTCCATGGTCTGCTGCGTGTAGCCGCCGTCCATACCCCGTGGCAGGCCAACCACTACCAGTCCAGCTGCTTCTTGTTTAACGAGCGCACTAACATCTGCGAGCAGCGTATCGGTGTTTGCCAGCGTGGTCAGCGGCCGGGGCAGCCGAGCAATCTCGTGCGCGATGGCCACACCGACCCGCTTGCCGCCATAGTCCAGAGCCAGAATATACGGTGCAGTCACGCCTACAGCACTCCCGGCACGCTAGCCGCCCGCCTTCTTGTCGATGACGACCGTTATCTTGTCGATGTTCTTGGGCGCTGTGTTAACCCAGAGCGGGCTGAAGTTAACCTCCACAGACGTGACTCCCGGCGTCTGTCCGATCAGGCTCTTGATGTCACCGGCTTTTTTACCAACCAACTGCGTTTTGAGCTTGTTGGCGTCCAGCTGCGGCCCGGCCTCGCTCTTGGTGCGCATTACCACGTTGGCGCC
>CAZRWV010000063.1:1644-7316 GCA_964603965.1 uncultured Candidatus Saccharibacteria bacterium | reverse complement strand
AAGGCGTGCACCATATGATATAAGAATGAAATGAGTTAAAGGTGTACAGCAAAGGTGTTTTCATAACGTTAACTCACCACTTACTTGTGCTCTCAGTATACCCTAATGTGTCAAAAAACTTACAAAAAATGTTAGAGACCCTTGGTTGTCGCGAACAAATCATCCGCAGTTTCGTGCCTACGGATGAGTTGGTGTCCGCCATCACGCCGCACCAGCACTTCACCGGCCCGAAGCCTAAAGTTGTAGTTGTGTGAGTTCGAACGCGAATGGGCACCCGCATCATGTATTACCATCAGATCACCCGGCTGGATAGTAATCGGCAACAGCCGATCTTTGAAGAAGATGTCCGAGTTGGCACACATCGATCCAGTCACATTCATGGAAGCAACCGGGTCGTTTTCACGTCCCAACACGGTGAGCTCGTGATACGCGGCAGCAACGGTTCCTAAACGAGCCATATTATTGATGGATGTATCGACCTGCACGTACGGTGCGTATGTTTCCATGATGCCATGTGTAATCCGGGTCAACAAAAAGCCATGCGGCCCCGTTATATAGCGACCGTTCTCGGTGTAAACCGGCATACCCAGCTGCTGCAACTCAGAGGCCACAGCCTCGCCAATGGCGGCCACATCAACCGGGGCTTCGTTGGGACGGTAATCGATACCAATCCCGCCGCCAATGTTTAAGAATCTAACCTCAACGCCACGGTCCAAAGCCTTTTCGACCAGCTCGCGGAGCAACCTGGCCGTGCCGGCGAATGATCCGGGATCTTTCTCGTTACTCACCACCATGGTGTGCAGACCAATTCGCTCAACACCGAGCGCCCGCATGATTTGCAGCGCCCCCAGCACATGTTCTTCGGTGTCACCAAACTTCGACCGTACGGGGTCGCCGATTATGTCGTTACCCGTTTTTCGGTCGCCCGGATTGTAGCGGATCGCCATGCTCAGCGGCAGACGCCCCAATGCCCGCTCCACCTGTCCCACGTATGGCGCCTTATCCACGTTGATGATCGCCCCCAGGTCATACGCCAAACGGTAGTCATCGTCAGGCGTGTTGTTGGACGTATAAAAGATGCCGTTACCGGCCAGCCCCTCGGCGTGCACCATCTGTAATTCCGGCCTAGAACTACAATCAAAACCCATCCCCTCGTCCGCTATAAGACGCAAGGTGCCAGGAGTTGGCGCGGCTTTCACCGCAAAAAAGTTCTGGTGCTGTGGGTTCCAGGCGAATGCCTGGTTGATCTGCCTCGCACTATCTTGTATGCCGGCCCCGTGGTACACAAACACCGGCGTACCGTAGGTTTCTGCAATCTCGTGAAGCACTTCCGGCGACAACGGTAAGGGTCTATCTGCGGACATGGTATCTCCCTTTAGTGTTTACTGCCCCGAATCTGAGCGTAGTATAACGAAAACATACTAAAGCGGCAACCGCCAGTCCGGTTGCCGCAGTTTTAGAGGCGAGCGTCTGCCACCCGAGCGCCCTTAGCCAATAGCCGCAATCGTGTAAGACAGCGTCTCGGCAGGAGTCTTGATCTCCACGTTGTCGCCCTCTTTTTTGCCTAGCAGCGCTTTGCCGATGGGCGATTCGTCGCTGATCTTTTGCGCCAGCGGGTCGGCCTCGATAGTGCCTACTACCTGCAGGACCATGTCGCGCTTGCTGCCTTTGAGCGTTACTACCGAACCCAGGCCCACGTGCTTGGAGCCGTTGGATTTGATGACGTCCACGTTGGCCAGGATGTGTTCGATTTCGTCGATCCGGGCGTCGGTGCGTTCCTGTTCTTGGCGAGCAGACTGGTATTCGGCGTTTTCGGCCAAATCACCCAGTTCGCGGGCGACTTTAATCGCCTCGGCCGTCACAATGCGCTTGGCACGCAACAGTTCAAGTTCGGCTTTTAGTTCATCGATGCCAGCTTGGGTCAAGTGAAACAGTTTCTTCATCGTTTACTCCTTTATGGGTCGATCTAGCCAGAAAGTCCGTCTCCGGACCCCCTGCTTCATCGGATATGTATAGTAACGCCTTATGCCTGAGCGGTCAAGATGCTTTTGAGTTCGTCTAAACTCACCATCCTGCTGTCAGAAGACGTACGTTTTTTATATTCAAGACTGCCTTGCTCCACCGTCTTGGCGCTCACAACCACCCGATGCGGAATACCAAGGAGGTCGGCATCAGCGAATTTCTCGCCTGGCCGGGCATCACGATCATCATACAACACCTCTACGCCAGCAGCTGTGAGATTTTCGTATAGCGCATCGGCGGCTTTTGTGGTAGCGTCTTCGGTGCCCAAACGCGCCAGATACACACGGAACGGCGCAATATTGTCGGGCCACACCAGGCCTTTGTCGTCGGCCAGCATCTCTACAACCACACCCATTACACGTGTAATGCCGATGCCGTACGATGCAAAATACACCGGCTGCTGACGGCCGTCCTGATCGGTGTAGTAAATGCCCATTTTTTCGGACTTTTCGGTGCCGAACTTGAAGATGTTGCCCACCTCGGCGGACTTAACCGGCTTGAGCGCTGACTTGTCGACGCCTAGCTCTTTGGCGGCGTCTTCTAGCACCTCTTCGTTGACCGCCACCGTGTGGTCGTCGTTAACATACATAATGTCTTCACCCGCGTCGCAGATCGTCTGGAACTCGTGACTGAATTTAGTAAACGAACCACCACTCGCAAACGTCACGAATGTCTTGTCGGCAATACCAAAGCGTTCAAAACAGCGTTTGTAGGCTTCGATGACTTTGTCGTAGTACGCATCCATGTCGGCCTGCGTGGCATGCAAACTGTACATGTCTTTCATCACAAATTCGCGGCCGCGCATGATACCGCTCTTGGCGCGCAGCTCGTTCCGAAACTTGTTCTGGAACTGGTACACGGCCGTTGGCAGATCTTTGTAGCTCTGGATGTAGGGCTGCACCATGTTTAGAATCGGCTCTTCGTGAGTCCAGCCAAAACCGATATCGGTGCCGTCCTGAAGCTTGGACTTAAACCACACGTCCACCGCTTCATCATCCCAGCGGCCGGTTTTTTCCCATATTTCCTTATTCTGGAGGCCGGTCATGATCATTTCCTGACCGCCAACGGCATCCATCTCTTCGCGTACGATTTGCTTGATTTTGTTTAACACTCGAATACCAAGCGGCAGAAAGTCGTAGGCCCCGGCCATTTCTTTGTATACGTAACCGGCACGGATGAGCAGCTGTGCGTTTTTGGCCACTTCGTCTGCAGGCGCATTTTTGCTAGTTTTGGTGAATAGTTTGCTTACTCGCATAGGTAATACTTCCTTGTGTGAGGGATCTTATTATTAAGTAGCGTACGAAAAAAGAGGTAAAAAGTAAAAACCTACCGCCGGGGCGGGAGCATGCGAGCAAAAATCTGATGCACGGTTTTCATGTTACGCTTCATTATACAGCGTAGCGGGATTATCGGCAAACGGGGCCACTATTCCAGTACGCGGAGCGTGATGCGCCCATAGTCCTGGGTGTAGTTGGCCTGGGGAGAGGTAGCATATCCGCCGGTCGCCCAAACCCGATGTGTGTCAGGTTCAGAGTCCTGTCCATCCAGCACAAGCTCGGCCAGAACGTTTTCCATGCGAGTATCTGAACGTCCCTGAGAATATATCCGACTCGTGTGCAATCCGCTGGCATTTCCCGCACAGAGGTTTATTAGCCGCGCGAAGGTTTCTACGCCATACACATCCACAGCGCCACGGATGACAGCAGCATCATCCAACTCAGCCGCATCGGTACCAAGGTTGTTAGGATGGAACGTTAGGACCTCACCGGGCATAATGCGAGAGGACGCACCTTGCCCTGCTAATTGTTGTGGTCGTTTTGCTGATGACATAACACTATGTATTACTCCTATTGCGAGATGGTGTCAACGCACGACACACCAAGACTAGGGTTGTGGTCGTTGCCCACCACGGAGTGTCAGTGCCTGCACAGCAACGTTACCAGCTTCGGCAGCTGTACCGGTGTACCATCCGTCGGTTATCGTCACTTGGTACGGCTTTGTGAATTCCGGTACTTCAGCAGGCTTCAATGGCACCAATGTAGCAGGAGGAACTGTGCCTAGATCCGTTAATTCCCAAAGCCCCGGCGCTTCCCAAGTGCCATTAAACACCACACGACCGACTATGCGTGCTGTCGCAGGATCCGCATATACCTAATCGATCGTACCAGCGTTGTGCTCGGGTACGGTATAGAATCTATGTTCTGGAGTGATGTCGACAGTCTCTAATCGTTCTACTGACTGCTTCGGTGGTCCACTGAATAGATTCTTCACGCTCTTCACGCTCTTCACAATGCTCATAGTGTCGATTATACACCATGTACGAATATTTGTCTATACTCCCTAAGCGATCAGCGCACTGCCAGCACATACACCACCACGAACGCGAGGCCGTTTTTGAGCGCGTGCAGGAACACGCTGGCCCACAGATTGTTCGTTTTGAGTCGCAGATAACATAGCACCAGGCTGAGCACAAACGTGTCGATGGCCGCCACCCACAGTAGCGGCTGACCGCTGCCGAATTCCAGGTGCGCCGTGGCGAATAGCGCGCTCGTGATCAGCACCGCGAAGATTGTTTTCATGCGCCCCAGCAGACTGGTCAGAATAAAGCCGCGGAAGACCATTTCCTCCACGATCGGCGGCAACACCACCAGGCTGACGAACGTCAATAACAGGTTGGTGCCGCCGGTGATGTTGTTAAAACCGAGGTCCTGCTTTTGACTGGTGTTGAGCGCCGGAATCAGCGCCGATACGATTGCCAGCACTGCTGTATAGCCAATGAAGTACACGGCAAAGCCGCCGAGCGCGTACAGAATAGCCATGGGGTCAAACCGCCCCCAGCCGATGGTACGCAAACTGGCGCGCCGCTGGCGCAAGAACCACCAGATGCCGGTGAACGTCAGCGCCTCGGCCAGCAGCACGTACCAGAACTGCGCCGTCACCGCATGGGTTACCCAGTGGCTGAGCTGCTGCTGCGTACCGCCCTTGGCGAGTGCGCCATAAAAGATCAGCAATAAGCCAGCCAGGAACTGTGCTAACAGGAACAACAGCACAGCGTAGCCGACTGCTAGCCACGGATTCCACGGCGTCTTGCTGCGCACCGAGGCCGGCGGCGCGGGCATGGGCGGCACCGGCGCTGGCGCGCCGGGCATGTCTACTCGCGCCGGCTCGTTAGAAATATCGTTTGACATCAACCACGGTAATTACAGCAACCAGCAACAGCAGCACGGCATAACCTGTGCCATAAATTGCCCCTTCGGCCTGTGGCGACAACTGCTTGCGCACTAACCGTGAAATAATCGTCACAAAGAAGCGGCCGCCGTCCAGCGCCGGTATGGGCAGAATGTTGATAATCGCCAAGGTCAGCGAAATCACCGCGATAATCATCAGCATAAATTGGTAGCCGAGTATACTGCCGTCGCGCAGCACCACAAAGACGCCAACCGGCCCGGAAACCTGGCTGCTGGCCGAAGTCTGCGCGTGTTCGCGCGCCGTGTGATTACCAGTGAACGCTCCAGCCAGAATACCTCCCAGCCCCTGCAGTGCATGCCACAGTCCCTGGTACGTGAGCGCCGTCAGCTGCGCACTGACGCCTGCGGCCACAATCGGCGCGCTCCAGGTGGAGCGCCGCAGCGTGAACTCCGCCGGCTCCA
>CAZRWV010000063.1:0-1634 GCA_964603965.1 uncultured Candidatus Saccharibacteria bacterium | reverse complement strand
CCAGGTAGCCCCTGGGCTTGCGGGCCTTTTCGCTCGCCGCCTTGGCTTCTTTGGTCAGTAACGTAGCCGTAGTTGTGTGCGTTTGGCCGTCGCGCGTATACGTTACCTGCACCGCCTGCCCGGCAAACTGCTGGGTTAGCTTGGGCAACGTATCGGCGCTCGTTACCGCCTGTCCGTCAATCCGCGTCAGCCGGTCGCGCGCCTGCAGACCTGCTTTGGCGGCCGGGCTGCCCGGCTCCACATAGCCAATCAGCACCTGAGTCTGCGCCGTGTGCGTGTCGCTCGCCACCGTAAACTGGTTGTCCACCAGCTTGGGCATGCCCACTAGCGCCACAATCGTAAACAACACCAGCGCCGTTACCAGGTTCATCACCACACCTGCCGCTGTAATCCTAAGTTTGGCGCCCGTGCTGGCTGCGCCAAAACTGCCAGGCTCCGTGTCGCTATCGCGCTCCCCTTTCATCTTCACAAAACCGCCGAGCGGCAGGATGTTGATCGAAAAGTCATACGGCCCGTACTTGCCGCCCTTCATGCGCTTTTTCCAGAGCCGCGGCGGGAAGAAAATGCCGAATTCCTCGGCCTCAACGCCATTGCGCCGAGCCACCAAAAAGTGCCCCAGCTCGTGCACTACCACCAGGCCTACAAACAAGATCAGGCCGACAATCAGCAGTGTTATTCCCATTGTGCTCCTAGTATAGCCGATAACGCTCCGGGATAATAGTGAACTGGCGTACTGGCAGACTAGCTGCTACTTGGTTGAGCATTGCCGCCGAACCGCCGTTCCCGCCGCATATACGCGTCCAACATGCGGTTGAACTCTTCGGGCGTAAAATCGGGCCACTTAGTGTCGGTAAACATCAGCTCGCTGTAGGCGGCATTCCAGAGCATAAAGTTGCTCAAGCGTTGTTCGCCGCTGGTGCGAATGATCAGATCAACGGGTGGTACGCCGTTCCGACGCAGCCGTTCGCTGATGCGATCGGTCGTCAGTTCGTCGGCGGTCATGCCCTCGGCCAACATCTGCTTCATGGTATCAACGATCTCTTGCTGACCACCGTAATCCAGGCAGAACAGCAGCGTGCCGCGGGTGTTGTCTTTGGTCTCTTCCTCGGCCCGGTGCACTGCCTTCAGCAACGCCTTGCCAATCCGGAATTTATTGCCCAGCACGTGCACGCGCACACCGTGCTGCTTCAAGTTCTCCAGCTCGTGCTTAAATACCCATAGGAACAGCCGCATCAGCTGGCGGACTTCGTCGGCCGGCCGCTTCCAGTTTTCGTTGCTAAAGGCATAGACCGACACATACTCTACACCGCGGTCGAGCGCCGCATCCAGCACCCGCTCCACTGCCTTGTAGCCCGCCTTGTGGCCCTCGTACAACGGCAAGCCGTGCTCCCGCGCCCAGCGCCGATTACCATCAATGATTAGTCCTACGTGCCGCGGTACCGCGGCGGTTTGTGCATCACTCATAACCACCCATTGTAGCAGCTTGTTCGCCGACCACCATAGGCAGCTCCCACTCGAGCGATACGCCCTACGCCTGTCGCGTAATAATGTACTCCACCATTTCGGCCAAAAACCGCTTGCCTGCCGCGTCCCAGTCCTGCCCCGCCAGCACGTCCAGCGCCCGCCGCGCCGCG
>CAZRWV010000062.1:0-7457 GCA_964603965.1 uncultured Candidatus Saccharibacteria bacterium | reverse complement strand
CACTTGAATCAGTCGCGCCGCACCACGCGAATCTTATATCGGATGACTTCTGGAGCTACTACCAATGTTACTATTGGCACGACCGTTGCTTTGCGGTGCTCAACCCTCCATCCGATGCCCCTGGACAGCAGGCGTACTACGAACGGCTCAAGCGGCTGGATGTTGCGTACTATCTGGACCTACACACCACCGTGCACAGTCCGGGATACGACCGATTCGTGGCAGCACACTACCGACTGGTCCATGATCTGCCTGGCAGGGCTACCATTTATCAGCTGCAGTAAGGGTGCGTCTGTTCGTTAGTAAGTAGCGCCGGCCCAAAAAGCTCCAAAAGAACACGAGCACGGTTGCGATCAGTTTGGAATACAGGTAATACACGCCCAGCACGCTTGTGCAAAAGCCAATCACAATCGTATTGAGCCCCAGGCCGCTGACGCCGATGAGTATGAACAGCGTGATCTGCACATGTTTGGCTCGTACGCCGGAATCGGGAAAAACCCAGGATACGCTCAAAGCGTAGTTGGCAATTAACGATATCGAGAACGACAGGACGGCCGACACCAGATAGAATATGTGCAGATAATGGGTAAATACAAACAACAGGCCAAAGTCGATCACGAACGCGAGTACAGCCACGATTCCGTAACGAAACAGCTGCACTAGCCAGTGGTCGACAGGAAGCTGCAAAAATCGACGTAGGTCCATGGCTGTCAGTATATCGGCTCCTGTGGTGGCATACCAGCCTTGTTTAAATGCTCACCATGCCCTAGCATTATAGGCAATGCTTGGAAATCTTTTGGACGTATTTCGGCCCAAACGCTGGTACCGCAACCTGACGATGATTCTCGGTGTGCTGGTAGCGGTGAAGGTGCTGAACGTCGGTGCGGGTCAGCTCTTTACGACAGACCGCGGGTGGACGTTCCTGTTGGCGCTGGTGGCGCTCTGCCTGGTGGCATCGGGAAATTACGGTATCAACGAGATCCTGGATGCCGAGACCGACAGACACCATCCACAAAAGAAGCATCGCGCCATACCGTCCGGCCGTATTTCCGTACGGCTGGTGCTGATTTTGTCGATCGTCTGGTACGTGTTGGGGCTGGTCACGGTAGCGCTCACCGGCAATGCACCGCTCATCGTGTCCATTGTGCTGCTGGTACTAAGTGGTATCGTATATAACGTTCCACCCATCCGTCTGAAAGACAAAGTGTATGTGGATTTTACGTCAGAGGCGCTCAATAACCCTATCCGCCTGATGGTGGGCTGGTATGCCATTGCTGGACCGAATCAGGTGGTGCCGGTGTCGTTCGTGCTGGGCTATTGGTTCATCGGCGTGTTCCTGATGGCCGCCAAACGGTTTGGCGAGATCCGGCTTATTGGTGATCGCAAGCGCGCTGGCAAGTATCGTCTGAGCCTGCAGCACTACGACGAAGAGCATCTGCTGATGGCCATGATCGGCGCGCTAGCAGCGTTCAACTACATGGTTGGTGCTATATCGTTTAAATACAGCGTGGATATCGTGTTGGTGCTGCCGTTTTTGATCGTGAACACCGTCTGGTTTTTTAAACTGGCATTCGAAGAGAACACAGTCGTAAAAGACCCGGAGCGTATTTTTGAAAAGAAGGGGTTTGTGCTGTTTTCGCTGCTGACATTGCTGTTGTTTGCCTATTTGTTCTATTCCGGTGATCAGCTGCTGGGGTGGGTAAAGTAAGCTATGCATCGGCGTGTGATTGCCGCGTTCGATTTTGACGATACGCTAATCACGACAGATAGCCTGCCTGACTTTTTGCGGGTTTCGTTTTCATTCCGGACTTTCGTAGTGAATAGCCTGTGTTTTGTACCGGATTGGCTGCGGTTCAAGGCTGGGCACATCACCAATGGCCAGGCTAAGGAACGATTGCTGAAGCTATTCGTGCGTGGCATGCCCGCAGCTGAGTTTGAACGGCTGGGCACTGTTTATGCGCCGCGGATTGCTGTGCTTGCCAATCCCGACGCACTGGAGCGGCTGCATTGGCACCAGCAGCAGGGACACGAAGTGGTGATCGTGAGCGCTTCGGTGCGTGACTGGATTGAGCCGTGGGCGAGGCAGCAGGGCATCGGCCGTGTCATCGCCACCGAGTTGGAACGCAAGCGCGGTATACTGACCGGTAAGCTGCTTGGTACAAATTGCCATGGTCCAGAAAAAGCGCGGCGCTTCCGGGAGGTATTTCCGGACGCAGCCAAGGTCGAAGTGTACGCTTACGGCGACGGTGAGTCCGACCGCGAGCTGTTTGCCCTGGCCGACCATGTGTACGAGGGATGCTTTGCATAATGGTACGTGCGACACAGCAACTACAGATACTATCAGGTCGGGCTCATCCGGACTTAGCGGCGGCGATCGTGAAGGAGCTGGGCGTGCCGCTCTGCCCGGTCGAGCTTACCAATTTTGCGAACGGTGAAATACGCGTGCGTATCCTGGAGTCCATTCGTGGTGATGACGTGTTTGTACTGCAGTCGCACTGCGGAGACGTGAACAGCGCTATCATGGAGCAAGCGATTATGATCGACGCCGCCAAACGTGCCTCGGCCCGGTCTATCACTGCCGTATGCCCGTTCTTTGCGTATGCCCGTCAGGATCGCAAAGCTAGTGGTCGCGAACCGATCTCGGCCCGTCTAATGGTGGACATTCTGGAGCGGGCCGGTGCTGACCGTATCGTGGGTATCGATCTGCATACCGGGCAAATCCAGGGCTTTATGGATGGACCGTTCGATCACCTAACGGCCCGCCCGCTCCTGGTAGACTATCTGGCCGAACGGTTCGCTGCTGCCGACTTAGTGATCGTGTCGCCGGATGCGGGTCGGGTCAAAAGCGCCGAACGCTACAGCAGTCTGCTGGGCTGTGAGATGGCTATCGTACACAAGCATCGTTCACGGTCCGTGCCGAATGCGGTCGAAGCGCGGCATCTGATTGGCGATGTGTCTGGCAAGACGTGCGTGCTGGTGGACGATATGATCGATACGGCTGGTACGCTCTGCGCCGCCACTGAATTGCTTCAGCAACACGGCGCCAAAGAAGTGTACGGCCTGGCAACGCACGGCCTGTTTTCGGGACCGGCATGGGAGCGACTGCGAGCCGCACATTTTGCTGGCCTTATTACAACCAATACGTTGCCACAGCAAAAGCGCAAAGAACTCACCGTTCTATCAGTTGCGCCGCTCCTGGCGTCCGCTATCCAGGCTATCCATACCGGCAGCTCGGTCTCGGCGCTGTTCGACGGCGACAATCAACAATAAGGGGTTCCCCTGTCCGCGTGGCATACCTAGACCTGCCGTGGCCGCGGATTATGCTGTTGCCATTCCCAAGCGCTGCGCACCGCGTCCTCGATGGTTTTGGTGGCCTTCCAGCTCAGCGTATGCTCGATTTTGCCGGCATCGGCGTAGGTAGCGCGTGGATCGCCGGTGCGGCGTTCGCCCAGCACGTGCGGTACTTTCACGCCGTTCACCTTTTCGAACGCACCGACTAGCTCCAGTACGCTCGTAGGTTTGCCCGTTCCAACATTAAATACGTCGTAATAGCCGCCCGGCTGCTCCAACAGATGATTAAGTGCTGCAATGTGCGCTTTGGCCAGATCGGCCACATGAATATAATCGCGCTGGCAAGTGCCGTCCGGTGTGTCGTAGTCGGTGCCGTAGACGGTGAATGGCGGCCGGATACCCGCCACCGCCTCCACGATAATTGGCAGCAGATTCTGTGGCGGCAGTTTGGGCATTTCGCCTAAACGGCCTGAATCGTGTGCGCCCACTACGTTGAAGTAGCGCAGTGCGATGCCCCGCATGCCATTAGTTGCGGCACCGGGCAGCGTAGCGGCGTGACACGTGTCATGTAGGATGACTTCATCCATCAGCTTCGTCCAGCCGTAGGGTGATGTGGGAATGCACGGCGTTTCCTCGCTAATCAATTCGACAACCGGCTGACCGTACACGGCGGCACTGGACGAAAAAACTAGCGGAATACCGCGTTTGTCTAATACTTCCACCAGATTAACAAACCCAGCTACATTGTTGCGGTAATAGGCGAGCGGCTGTTCGACCGATTCGCCCACGGCCTTGAGCGCCGCAAAGTGCACGACACCGCCGATATTGTGCTGCTCCAAGGCCTGCTCGAGCAGTTTGGCGTCAGTAAAGTCGCCCTCCACCAGCGCCACGTCCTTGCCAGTTGCCTGCTTGATGCACTCCAGTGCGGCACGGTCAGAGCCCCTAAAATCATCCAAAACAACCGGTATGAAACCAGCTGCAATCAACTCAACCACAGTGTGCGAGCCGATGTATCCAGCCCCACCAATCACTAGTATGTTCACCTACTACCCTCCATATGCCTATCTAGTATACGGCACGTGGGCAGCTATTCCACTGTCACCGACTTGGCCAAATTGCGCGGCCGGTCCACGTCATACCCACACTCCACCGCGACGTAGTAGGCAAACAGTTGCATAGCGATGGCAACCAGCAGTGGGCTGGTTTGTTCCAGAGTACGCGGGATGTAGATGACGTCGTCGGCCAAGCCGCTGATCATCTCGTTGCCCTCGGTGGCGATGGCGACCACCCGGCCGTTGCGGGCGCGGATTTCCTGGATGTTGCTGTAGAGCTTGTCGAGCAGCGGCGAATCCGGCGCAATGGCAAAGGTGGGGAAGTTTGGCTCGATCATGGCCAGCGGGCCGTGTTTCATCTCGCCCGCGGCGTAGCCTTCGGCATGGATGTAGCTGACTTCTTTGAGCTTTAGCGCACCTTCCAGGGCGCACGGAAAGCCGTAGCCGCGGCCGATGTACAAAAAGTCGTGCGCGCCGGCGTATTTGCGCGCAATCTCGCGGATAGTTTCGGCCTGTGCCAGCAGCTGTTCAGCTTTGGCGGGCAGGGCATCCAGCTCGCGTAGCAGCGCGCGGTGGGACGGCGAACGGCGGCCGTGCAGATCGCTGAGGTGCAGGGCGATCAACGCCAGCACGGTCACCTGAGCAATAAACGCTTTGGTGCTCGCCACCGCTTGCTCGGGCCCGGCATGGCAGTACACGCCCGCGTCCGTCATACGGGCAATTGTGCTGCCGACGGCGTTCACTACGCCTAGCCGCAAGCACCCGTAGCCTTCCACTTTGCGCAGCGCCGCAATCGTATCAGCGGTTTCGCCTGATTGGCTGATCGCCAGCAATGCCGTTGAGCGGCTAAACGGTTCATTGCGATATTTAAACTCGCTGGCTTGCTGCACTTCCACCGGGATGCCGGCGATTTCTTCGATCAGGTACTCACCAACCAGTCCAGCGTAATACGACGTGCCGCAGGCCACCATCACAATGCGGTCAATGTAGCGTAATTGCTCAGCTACGCTTTCCAGGCCGCCCAGTTTAACTGTGTTGCCGCGGATGCGGCCCAGCACAGCTGAGCGCAATGTCTGCGGCGCTTCGTACATCTCCTTGAGCATAAAGTGCGGATACTCGCCCTTGCTGGCGACTGCGGCGTCATAATCGAGTGTTTCGGCAGCTCGGTCCACGGCCACGGCGTTTTGGAAGTCGAGGATACTATATGTGCCATCACGCGCTGCTCGCACCAGCTCGTAATCGTTCAAGAACACCACGCGCCGGGTGTGCTCCATGATGGCCGATGGGTCGCTAGCGACCACGCACATGTCATCGCCCACACCCAGCACGAGCGGACT
The DNA here is from genome assembly GCA_964603965.1 of uncultured Candidatus Saccharibacteria bacterium. GTDB lineage: Bacteria > Patescibacteriota > Saccharimonadia > Saccharimonadales > UBA4665 > JAJZCD01. The sequence goes on along the minus strand of CAZRWV010000062.1, from coordinate 1,777 downwards.
GCCCAGCCGTGCTGCATAGAGCACGTCTGGCTCCTCGGCACTCACAACTACCAAGCCATATGCGCCGCGCAGTTGGTGCAGGGCCTGCTCCAGTGCCTCTTCGAATGTCTCGCTGGTGCGGCGATAAAAGTCGATTAGATGCGGCACTACTTCGGTGTCAGTTTGGCTGGCAAAGGTGTAGCCATGCGATTGCAAATGTTCGCGCAGCTCCGCGTGGTTTTCGATAATACCGTTGTGCACAACTGCGATTGTTTGCGCGGCATTGTAATGTGGGTGCGCGTTGCCCGTCGTGACGCCGCCGTGTGTGGCCCAACGGGTGTGGCCGATGGCCGTGTCCGACTGCTTGCTCGTGCCCAGCGCGTCGCGCAGCGCCTGTACGCGGCCGACCTGTTTTTCGGTCGTCAGTTTGCCACCGCGTCCCAGCAAGGTGATGCCGGCCGAATCATAGCCGCGGTACTCGAGCGCGCTCAGTCCATCTAACACAACGTCCACCGCCTTCGGCTGCTTGCCTACGAAGCCTACGATTCCGCACATATTATTGCTTAGCTCCAATAGGTTGGTGATCGCCAAGGCGCCAGAAAGCAATCTGGTTATAGTGAGGCGTTATGCCGTCGGTGTGTGCGGTCTCGGCAAATGGTACTACGATGGCGCCAACCATCCTGGCCAGTGAGGCACTATACGGCAGTTCTTGCAGCTCATCAGGGATGCGCGTTAAGAGTAACGAGTACATACTGGCGTCATATGCAAATGATCGGCTCGGTACTATAGCGCCTGTCTGCTTTGCATGGCTGACCCTTGCGGCGATTTGTGCAGCACGCTGGGTATAGTCCGGCCTGGCTAGATTGGCTCGGATGGCGTCAACGGTAATAGCCACTGCCATGCGTGTACCCAAGGTGTCAGACTCACTACTAATGTCCTCCGCACCGAGCAACATCAGCAGGTCATGTGCGGCCATGCCTACATCGCTTTGTGTGGTAGTGACGGCGTCGGGTATGCCGCTGGTTTCAATAATGACCGAACCCCGGGTTTCGTTGAGGTATACGTTCTTCGACATAAGATTTCAGGTCCTGTTTACAGAATACGTGCGGATAATTATACGCTACTGGTTGCAAAGACGGCAAAAAAATTGGCAACAATTTATTGACAATATTTCAGATACGCCTCACAATTTGGCATATGAAGGGTGACAAATTTACGCTGCAGGAAGTGCTTGTGGAACTGGGGTTTAATGACACGGATATCGAGACGTACCAGGCACTGTTGGGCCTGGAAACGGTGTCGATCCGCAAGGTATCGGAGCGGAGCGGCATCAACCGCGGCACAACGTACGAAGCGATTAAGCGGCTGATCATGGACGGCCTGGTGAATGTGCGCCGACAAGGTCAGCGCGAATATTTTACTGCCGAATCGCCGGAGCGGATTTACGACCTGATCCGTGACCGGCGCAAGGAACTATGGGAAGCCCAGCAAAAAGCGCGGCAGATTATCCCCGAGTTACTAGAGCAAAAAGCTCGACCCAAGGGCCGTCCTCTGGTGCGCTATTACGAAGACGACGAGGGCGTGGTGGCCATCCTGAAGGACGTGCTGCAAACCTGCGGCCAGCTGGCGCGGCCGGAGTATTACGCCTATTCATCACGGCCCCTCCGGCAATATCTATACCGCAGCTTTCCGGAGTTTACGAAGCGTCGGATCCGTGAAGGCATCGGCGTGAAGGTAATCGCGGTGGGCGAGGGCGGTGACCCGGCGGAACTGAGCGACCGTCGTTGGTTGACGCATC
>CAZRWV010000061.1:0-7474 GCA_964603965.1 uncultured Candidatus Saccharibacteria bacterium | reverse complement strand
CAAGCATATTGTGCCAATCCTCATAGCAATTTAGTTGTGCCGGATCTAAGCTGGATAGTAATACGTAAGTTTAGTTAATTGGGGGCAAAATCATGAAGATGAATGCACTCGACTATGTTGCATGGATTTTAGTGATAATCGGTGGCCTGAACTGGGGCCTGGTGGGAGCGTTTAAATACAATCTCGTTGCCTCGTTGTTTGGTGCCAATTCGGGATTGAGTCGTACAATATACGTACTTGTGGGCTTGGGCGCGCTCTATCTCATATTTGCGGTATTGGCTAAAACCGGCAAGCAGGGCTCCCACTAGTACGTAACAGATTAGTGATAGATGCTAAAAACGGCCTGAGTGTTTGCATTCAGGCCGTTTTACTTGACCGCTGTACTACGGGTGCAGACATTGAACAGTACGGCGTCAGCTCGTGCACCGTAAAGCGGGTGCTACAAAAGCATGGTGGTTGGCGAAGGACGCACCGTTCAGACGCGTGCATTACCAAGCCAAGATCAGAGCGATCGAATCAGCTCGAGCACTGCGGGATGCGCAGCCCTGCTAGCAACGAGCGCGCCACGACTCTCAGACGTGAGTGGGTTGCCATCCAGGTCTGTGGCAATCGCACCAGCCTCTTCAGCAAGCAGCTTGCCGGCGGCATAGTCCCACCAGTTAAGTCCAGCACGAACATGGAAGTCGCTCACACCGTCCGCTACGTCAATCAGGCCACGTACTAAGCAGGCGTTCATGACGTGCATGTTCCGCACGCCCGGATCTTGGTCAGAGTCCAAAAGGCGGTTGTAGATAGCTAAGTTGCGCTTGCGGTCATCGGCCTTGGAGGTCATCTGGGTGTTGCCGTACATGTGGTTGATGTCCGACACCTCGCGGACGCCACGCAGTCGTTTCCCGTTCCTGAACGCGCCAACGACCTTCTCGGCCACGTACATCTCGTCGGTTGCTGGGAAGTAGATGATTCCGGTCTTAACCTCTCCGTTGACCTCTTTAGCTATAAGCACGGCAAAGTTCGGATCACCTAAGTAGAAGTTGCTGGTACCATCCAACGGATCCACACTCCACCTCACGTTAGAGTTGGGGTTGCCAGATACGCCGTTCTCTTCGCCTAGCACGGCATCATCTGGGTAATGGGCGTGCAGCGCAGCTGTGATCAGCTCTTCTGCTTCGCGGTCTGCTTGAGTGACGATGTCCCGTGGATTTTTTAGGTCGACTACAACTGTGCCCTCGGAACGCCAGTAGCGCATATGTATCGCGCCAGCGGCTCTAGCTTGCTCCATGGCGAATATGGTTGACTCGCTGAATTCTGGACGGGAGCGATCTTCGTCTGTCATGACCGGATTATAGCAAATTTAAATGCCCTGGGCCGGTGGGAAAATACAACGTGACCTTACCGGGCTCGAACCAATAACAGATCGGCCCTGCAAACTAAAAAACAGCGTGAGTGTCATAACTCAGGCTGTTTTTGGTCATTTAACAGAGGCTGAAACCTCTAGATTATTCAATGTGGTGGAGCTACTGCGTCGGTATTCGGACCGCACACATCTCCTTGAGCGGCTCCAGGACGTGCTTCGGCGCATCGCCGAAAACGACCAAACGGACGAACCGGGCCTGCCTGAGTCACCGCGCTCCCACGAGGAGCGGCAGCCATTTGCGGAGCGTCTAGCTGGCGATGGCGTCCAGGCTCTGATCGCTGCCTACCGGGCCGGTACGACAGCGCCCGAGCTGGCGGCCAAGTACGGCGTGAGCCTGAGTACCGTGAAGCGGCTGCTGCGGAAGCATGGCGGGCGGTTGAAGGATGGGTAGTCTCCGACTTGCAGCAGCTTATGGCTACGTAGTGTAGTGCAGTGCCGCTATAGACATTAGCTGCTCTTGGAGGCTTAGGGGCACAGTTCTGTACGTGGAGTCTCCTTGTACAAAACTTCCCTCTACCCAGGTGCTGGTATAGGACGAATCATACGAGTGGGCGGCCGTTCCCGAGAATGCAAAACCTCCTGGTTCCCAACGGTCGGGCCCCCTTTCCTCTACTGTGGTCTCGGCCTGTATGTCACCTGCCCAGGCTATAGTTAGGCCATCAGGACTATACACGGGTAGATTACCTATAAGTACTTCGCCATCGTTAGTCGGAAACATCCTGCCATAGATACCCTTACTTGCGCCCCTGGTCGCCCTCAGTCTCTCGTCGTCGCACAGGTACACGTGTATTTCGTAGGAAAACCCTGTGTTAGCGAGTTTGCCGATGTTATAGCCACGTGCCTCGTATGCTATAGGATTAGTTACGCGTAACGTGCGTATACCGGGATAACCCCTTTCGGCCATAAACGCCAAAAAATTGAGGCACAGTCGGGCATCCTCGGGTAAGAACCTATCCGCGACCGGCGTACCTCTCATATCACCGTTGTAGGCCATCACTTGATCCATGACCCTCCGTCTTCTCTCCCCCAATTCGGCCCGAGCTTGTGCGGCCTCTCGATCACTGACTGTGGGTACAGTCGGCTTAACCGGGGAATACCTTTGGCGAAGTAAGGCCTCAAACTCTGGCGCACTCATACCCAATGGTATAACACCTGATTTGGCTCCGTGCAAGGTAAGCCTACGCTAACAGATGGTGCTAGCATAGGCCCTGCTGGGAAGTTCATTTGGCTTCGGTCCGCTTGGACTTACGGTGGGGCATGGAGATAGTATAATCACGGATATGAATGCAGCCATTATCGTCCTATGCGGCGTCCCTTTTTCAGGCAAATCCAGGTTAGCCAGGCAACTTAGTGACGAGCTCAAGTTAAAGATTGTGTCTTACGATAATGACATCTATGCCGTCCATAAGCATGAGGTACCAGCAGGAACGTCACCAGCCAAAGAGTACGAAGCAGTACAGGCCATCGCCCGCGAATACTTAAGTGGCCTGCTCTCGTCAGGTGAGTCGATTATCTACGACGACTTATGCCTGGAGAGGGATGATCGCAGCAAGCTGCAGCGCATGGCCAAGGAGCATGGTGCGAATTATGTTCTGGTGTTTCTGGATACTCCGGAGCCAGTCATCCAACAGAGGCGGACCGCCAACCTAGCGACTACTACGCGCGGCCACATCAGTGACGAAAAGCTCAGGCTGGATTTGTCCCTGCTAGAAAAGCCGGGGCCTGACGAGGACGCAATAGTCGTTACTCCGGAGACGTCTGTTGAAGAGGTCGTAGGTGAAATCCGTCGCAGGCTCGGACAAGGGTCTTAGGCGGCATCCTTCTCCACCCCATATTTCTGGATAACCTCGCCGCGGGGCTTCGGCGGCCAGTTGCACGGACATATTGGAAATAAGGGCCAAAGGTAGCGTAACTCCTTGCGCTTGTTGTGAAATTGTAATCCGCAGAGTTCGATAATTGCACGGACGTACTGACGGGATGTAAAATAGAACTACTAGAACAAATGTACTATGTGCCTACGGCGCAGGTAAAAGGAGGGATAGATGGCAGAGGCAAAAACCACTAAGGCCGCAACGAGCAAAGGGAGAGGGATAGGCTTTCCATTCCTCTCATTGCCCGAAGCCGTCAAGATTGTACGGGATGCAGGCAGTTATGGGAAGCAGCACTCCGCGTCTGCCTTGGCCTCGTACGCTGGGCACGCCACGGCAAATAGCGGGCCGTTTAAGCAAAAGTTGGCTGCGCTGCGAGAGTGGGGTTTTATTACTACCAGCAACGGCGAGGTATCACTAACTGATGCTGCAATGCATATCGCATATCCGACCGCTCCCGACGAAACAGCACAAGTCCTCATGGCGGCCTTTCGTGGTTGTGGGATCTTTTGGAAGACCTACGAGGACACCGCTAAGGGGATACCCCTGAAGCCGGAGCTCATTGCGAACGGCGCCGTCACCAGGTACCAGATCGGAGTTGGCTCAAAAGACAGGTTTATGAAGTCATTCCTCGAAAGCGCAGAGGCAGTAGGACTTGCCCAACGAATGCCAAACGGCGAGATCCAACTGCTCACGGCCGCACAGGCGACTCCCAGCAAAGTGCATGAGGAACACGCAGATACGCCCGAGGATCGTGCCCCCCACATAGGGGCGATAGCTCCTCATTCAAGCTAGCGACCGGTTGTCAGCCAGGTCTACGGCAACGACTTCGCAGAAATTGTGTTTGAGGTTAGAACGATGGGACCTCTGCCGGCCGAGGCGTTCACCGAACTCGGAACTACAATAACCCCAGCTTTGGCGAAGCTTGCCAAGCTGTTAGAAATAGAGCCTGACTCGCGACCAAGCGAGAAGTAGCAAGGGGTATGGTGGTGCATTACGGAAATTACACACTGAGTCTTGCCGGCGCTAAGTATACTGCTCTCTTTGTGGTTGTTGTACTCGGATTAACATATGCTGCTATTGTAGGCGTAGCACTGTTTCACCCGGACGAACAGCGGCGTGCAGACGCTCGATCCACCCTCAGGCACCACCGTTTCGCTCGGAGAGCCGAGAAGCGACAAGCTCGGAAGTAAGTTCGAATACAGTGGCTAAGGTGTCCTTACTGGTATTGAACCGCCAACAGATTAGCACAACAAACAAAAAAACAGCATGAGTGTCATACTCATGCTGTTTTTGGTCCCGCAACATCGGTGCGAGATCGAATATTGTCTATATGGTGGGCGCTGAGGGGCTCGAACCCCCGACCCCCTCGGTGTAAACGAGGTGCTCTAGCCAACTGAGCTAAGCGCCCTTCTCATGAACAGAGATGAGTATACCACAGGTGCGAGCGTAGCAAAACAATCGGATAATCTAATACTTGACAAAACAAACTGATAATGGTAAAATGCCGCGCATGGTAATTACGAATACGTATGAACAGGACCTATTCTTGGGCCTGCAGGCCGCAATTCCAAGGGATGGCGACGATCCTGCCGTGTTCCCTGAGGTTGGTATAGACCCTAAAAGATACAGGGGTGCCTCACCCCTGGGCGACCCGGAACTTGGGGACCGTCTTACTGTTCATGCGATTTCCGCAGAGACTTTAACCTTCATGGCAATACGACGCGACCCGAGAACGAACGGCAAGGAAGTGGCTGCACTAGTGATGAGGCAATGGGGTGGAGGCTATGGTGGGCTTAATGTCGCCGGTACCTCTATTAGATGGCGCGAGGATGAATTTGGCAGGCGGATCTGTCTGCAGTCTAAGCCGGCGCTAGATGTGTATGTCAGTGGTGTTCTAGAAGCGTTAGCAGATGTAGTTCAGGTTGTTCCTCGACAGCGAGCCGCATCCGTGGACTCTTAAGCGTACGGGTATTTATCGGCCCCGCCCTTTATGCTAAAATAGCGTGAGTTTCCGCCAGCATGCGCGAGTGGTGAAATTGGTAAACACGCTACTTTGAGGTGGTAGTGCCCTAAAAAGCTTGGAGGTTCAAGTCCTCTCTCGCGCACCAAACTAAAAGACCGAGTTACGACTCGGTCTTTTAGTTTGGTCTACGCTAGACCTTAGCTCCGCGGCATGTGATCGTACAAGTGTTTGAGGCTATATTCGCTGCGCACCAGCGGCTTGATGTCGTCCAATGTGACGCCCACCTTGACGCCCGGATTCAGGATGCTGTATGGGTCAAAAATTTGTTTAACACGCTTGAAGAGCGTGTAGGCGTCGCTGCCGTATAGTTCCTCGAGGTACGGCGCACGCAGGCGGCCATCACCGTGTTCGCCGGTGGTGGTGCCGCCAAGCGAGATGACCAAGCGGTGGTATTCGTCGATCAGGCGGAAAGCCTTTTGGCGGTCGCCGACCTGTGACAGGTCCAGGAATGGTTGCACATGCAAGTGGCCGTCGCCGGCGTGGCCCCAGATGGCGACTTGCAGCTGGTGGTCGGTAAACAGTTGGTAGACGCCGTTGACGAAGTCGGCCAGCCGTTCCGGCGGCACTGCGCCGTCATCGATGATGGGCACGGCCTTGACCGTGCCTTCGCTGTGCGCGATTACACTGGCAGCGGCGTGACGTACTTTCCAGAGGCTGGCCTGGCCCGCCGGTTCGGTTTCGCGCTGGTAGTGCACGGCCAGTTCGCTCAGGATCTTCTCGGTCTTTTTGACGAGCTTTTTGCGCTGGCGGTCGTTGTCGTCAAACTCGATGAGTAGTACGGCCTTGGGGTACGGCCGGCTGACGATGTCGCCTAGTTGGTTGGGGTTCAGGCGGTCAACGAGCCCGAGCAGTTGTCCGTCAACCATCTCGAGGGCACTCGGCAAGTGTGGCAGTTCGCGCAGCGCTTGCACGGCGCGCGCGGCTTGCTCGATGGAGTCAAACTCAGCCAAAAACAGGTCTTTGTTGGGATTATAGACCTCTGTTTCCATGCTGATCTCGGTGACGATGCCCAGCGTGCCCTGGCTGCCCACAATGAGCGGCGTCAGGTCAAAGCTGCCATCGGACCGCTTGATGTCGGTCAGGGAGTAGCCTGCAGCGTTTTTAGTGACCGCTTTGTTGAGTGTTTCCAGCATCCCGCGGTTTTCTTCGATCAGGGCATCCAGCGCGCGGTAGACCTCGCCTTCGAAGGTGCTCAGGCCCAGCTTCTTGTTGAGTTCGCGTTTGCTAAGTCGGTACGTTTCGATAACTTCACCGTTGGCCAGTACGACCCGCAGCGAGCGTACAAAGCCGCGCGTGGCGCCGTATTTGATCGACTTTTCGCCGCCGGCGTTGTTGGCCACTGCCCCGCCGATGGTGGAATATTCATAACTGGCCGGGTACGGCGGCAAAAAGCGCTCGTGGGTGTGCAGGGTCTGTTGCAGACGGCCGTAGTTGAGGCCCGGCTCCACGACCACCAAGCCACTCTTCGGGTCCAGCTCCACGATGCGGTTCATGTGTGCCGGGAACACCAGCATGATGCCGCTGCCCAACGCGGCGCCGCCTTGGTCGGTGCCGCTGCCGCGGGCGGTGATGGGAATCACTCTGCCCCGCTCGGCTAGCTGCCAGGCAAAGCGGGCTGTCTTGCGCACGTCGTTTTCGCTGCGCGGGTAGACAATCAGGCTGGGCACTACCGCAAACACACTCGCGTCGGTGGCAAAATACCGCCGCGCGTCCGCGCTCGTCATTACTTCACCCAACAGATGTTCCTGCAGATAGTGGGCTACCTTACTCACCGCTGTTTGGCCCTCCGCCTTTGTTGCTTTACGCTCATGATACCATAATCGCTATTGCTGGGGCTACGTTTTTGACTGCAGATTCGGACTTTTTCGCTCCGGCAGTTGAAAAATCCGAGCAAAACCGCTATTATACAGCAGTTATCGTCCGTGCGGACGTGGCGGAATTGGTAGACGCGCTAGTTTCAGGTACTAGTGAGCTTAACACTCGTGGAGGTTCAAGTCCTCTCGTCCGGACCAGATTAGAATCAGATATAGCAATCCGCCTTCATGGGCGGTTTTCTTTATAATGACACATGTTGTGCGAATACTAATTTTGATATTATGATATGTATATGAAAACCAAATCCCCTGATGTTGGTGGTGTCGTTGACATCCAAGATATCCGCATTCC
>CAZRWV010000060.1:0-7509 GCA_964603965.1 uncultured Candidatus Saccharibacteria bacterium | reverse complement strand
GACGGCCAGGAAGAACAGAAAGCCTTTGTAGGCGCCAAGCTTGCGCAACAGCGCGGTCAGCTGAGCCGGCAGTTTTTTGACATCGAGATTGTTGGCTGTATCACTTTTCATGGCTTGATAAACTCGTTTATGACTAACGTAAACGAAACCATATTTGGCTGTGCCGAGTCGGGCTCGACCTGGATGCTGCTCACCTGAGCGGTCCGCCGGTTTTGTTCCAGCTTGGTCAAAAAGGTAATGAACTGGTTATAAGACACCTTGTCGGAGGAACTTTGAGTGACTGTGATCTGCAGTTGATATACACCGCTAATGTTCTTGACGGGCGTCAGCTGGGTTAGGTCGGCGCTCTTCGTGTTGGTCTTTAACGTGGCGCCGGCGGCGACGCCTAGGTTTGATGATGGGAATGTGATAGAGGATATCTTGGGGATGCCGCTGTCTGCCGCGATCTTAACAATCTGCAAGACGGCAGCGGCCTGGTCTTTATCCTGTGGGACGATTGCTTTGGCGATGGTGTTCAGTTCGCTATAGTCCTTGATGTCCTGCTTGTCTTTGACCAGCGCGGTCTGTTGGTCGTCCAGTGCTTTGCTGTCCGCCCGCAGGTCCGATAGTTTGGCGGCTTGGCCGCTCATTAGGGCATTGGCTCCGTAACCGACGGCAGCAAAGCCGCCGAGTGCAGTTAAGAGCAGGCCGATCAGTACGTAATATAGCTGCTTAGTCCTCACGATTTAGCACCCCTGTCGTTGATGAATAGGAATGGGTTGTCGGTGGCGAATAGGGCTCTGATGCTGACGGTACAGGGGTAGCGTGAATTAGCGCTGCTGCCGCAGCTAATGCTCACAATGTCCGCCTTACTAAAAATCTGGTTCTGCGGGTCGGCCAAGTTTACCTGCAGCTGAGTGGCGGCGTTGTAGCTGGCCGTCAGAGCGGTAATGTCCACACTGCCCTGTACTTGCGTTATAGATAGGTTGGTCAGGATAACGTCTTTGGGCGTGACACTGCCGAGCTGCTTGAGCATTTCGGAGAACAAGATCTGGTGCGATAACACTTCGACAGCAAGTTTGAGGTTGTTTGATATCTCGGTAACCTGCTTTTTGACGCTCGTCAGGTTCTGGTCTTGCAGCTGTTTGTTGGTGGCGGCAATCTGCTGTTTGGTGTCGGCAATGGATCGGTCCAGGTAGAGGTAGCCACCGGCCGCCAGGACTGCGGCGCCAGCCAGCGCCAAAACACAGGCTGTCAGCCAGTGTACCAAGGTGCGGTTGCGCCGGGCATACTGGTAGGCGCTTTTGGTGGCAGGCGGCAGCAGGTTGATCATGCGAACACCTCCTTGGGAGAGATAGAGGCTAGGCCCGCGGCAGTTACATATGACATGCGCTCGGTGAGGTTGAACGGTTGCAGGCGGCCAAAATCGATGAATGTACTGGGGTCGAATGACCGTACGGCCAGGCGCAGGTTACTGGTGAGATACTCGGCCAGGCCGGGCATGTTGGCGCCGCCGCCGGCGATGACGACCTGGGATATTTTGCGTGTGTTCTGGGTGTGTTCCTCGTAATAACGTATGGTGCGCTTGATTTCCTTGATGAGCAGGCTAAGTGTGGGGTTGAGCGCCTTTTCGATCTGCGCTTGCTTTTTGCTGAGACCCAGGCCGTACTTGGCCTTGATGAGTGTTGCTTCCTTTTCGGTGACGCCGAGCTCCTGGGCAATGGCGGCGGTGAATAGCTCGCTCCCGCTGGCCACGGTACCGCTGACCGCCGGGCCTTGATCATACACGGTGATATCGGCGCTGTCGCTGCCGAAGTCGATAAGCAGGGAGGGCACGTCACTCTGCGGGTCGCGGCCAAACAGGTGTGCACCGGCACCGCTAGAAGTTTGCAAGGCGACCGCTTCTAGGCCCATCAGGCGGGCTAGCATGATGTATGAGTCAACGATATTTTTGGGCATGGCCACGATGAACACTGCCAGCTTGTCTTCGTCGGTACGGGACTGGGTGTAGTCGATGTACAGATCATCCATAGCAGCGGGTATATACTGCTCGGCTTCGTTGCGAACGGCCTCGGCCAATTCTTTGGCGTTCAATGGCGGCACTTCCAGCGAACGGGTAAACGCTCGGGCTATGGGCAGCGACATGGCAACGCGGTTGGTGGTAATGTCGCCCACTAAGTGGTGCCGAAACAGATCCTGGACGGTGGCGGCGATGATTTCAGGCGTCTGGACGACACCGTCTTTGAAAGCGGCCGGGTCGAAGGTGGTCTCGCCGTAGCCAACCAGCTGCGACTGGCGCTTGCCGGGCAATAGCTGCATGACGCGTACTTTGCCGTGACCAATATCCAAGCCGAACAACGGCCGGTCTTCGAACAGCAGCGGTAGTGCATTCTTGGTCATGGCGCCCACATTATTAGCATGAGTATTATGTTTAGTATAGCATCCCCGGTACGTCAGGAGGAATTGGGAAGCTGTTGGTAACTGCTGATCGTCCAGGTGCGGACGCCCGATGACAGGGAGGTGCCAAAGACTACGGTGCCAGCACCGCTCAGGTCCACGGTTTGGCCAGCTGCTGCGCCGATGTTGCCACTGCCACCGACGCTAACCTTACCCCAGTAGGCATCAAATACCATCCCGGCCAGATTGACCGAGCCAGCGACATTAACTGTCAAGATACCTTGGGTGTTCGCCAGCGCCGTACCGGTAGGTACGATATCAGGGTGGCAAATGTCGCTGGCACCCTGTTTGGAGCAAAAACTGATGAACTCAATGCCGGTTCCCGTACTATTGGCGATCATACTTGCGGATCCGCCTACGTCAATGGTGCCGTCCACGAGAACGACCGGGCGGCTGGCCCCCAGACTGTCGGCCACTGTTATATTGGACGATCCGCCGATACTTAAGTTGCCGGTGATATACACGTTACCGTTGATAGTTAACTTGCAGCTGTTGCCGACGGTGACGTCGCCGGTAATTTTGAGATTAGCCGGCCAGCTGCGCGTGGCATTGCCGGTACATTTGACGGTGCTGTCGGTGCTGGCCTTGGTGGTTGTGACAGCCGCGATCTGGGCCGCTCGATCATAAGAGGGCGGAGATACCAAAGGCGCGGTGCAGCCTATCTGTAAGCCTGCGCCGCCGTTGCCTGTTTTGATGTTGTTATTCGGTCCGGTGCTGGTTTGGCCCGTGGCGCAGACGGTGCCGTAAATGGCTGTGCTGAAATCCATGGTAATCGGTTGCGTGCCATCGGTGCAGACGGTGGGGTATGTGGCACCGGGGTTGCTGCCGTGCGGGCACTGCGCGTTAGCTACATAGACGTTGAGTGGGTTGCTGGCGGTGCCGATTTTGGCAGTACCATTTAGGTCGATGTAGCCGTTTACATACACATCTGCGTTCGTAATGTTGGCGCTGCCGCCCAAGATAAGCCCGCCGGGACCGGTATGAACCGAAAAGCCGGGCGAGCTGGTGCCCACCACAGTTACCTTAACTGTGCGCGTGCCGACCGGGTCAGTGGTGTGTCCATAGCGGTATACTTTGCCGATGGCGGTGATAATTTTGGCATTGGTATTGTCGGGGCTGGCAGCGATGTCGGCGGTGAACGTGCCGTATCCCTGTTGTGCGTCGTTGAACAGTGTTTGTGCAGTAGGGTAGCCGGCAAAGCTATCGTCCTGGTTGAGTTGTTCCACTGACTGCTCAACACCGGCCTCGGCTGCCAACAGGGCGTTGTTGATGTACACATCGTCGCTGGCGACTCGATACTCACTAGAAACGGCGCTCACCAGGGTAAATCCAATGACCATTAGTACGCTCGTGATAATCAGTGCGCTCACTAGGAGCATGCCACGCTCGTCGATGCGGCTGCGCAGCGACTCTTTGATGTTTTGTCGCAAATGCAGGGTTAGTTTAGCCATTGCGGAATACCATCCTTGTCTTGTAATCGGCTCGAATGTCGCGGCCGTATTGGTGCTTCAGCAGGGTAACGTCAAGCTGCACCGAATGGGCGCTCGTGGGAACGACCGTGCTGCCGTCGCTGCCGTAATAGTGCACGGTGAACGAGCTGACGTTTTCCAGAACGGCGGCGTCTGCTGGACAGCTGCTGGTGGCCGATGCGGACGGGCAGGTGGTCTTGGCGGCGTTGTTGCTGTTTGGCGCGGCCAAGACGCGACGGTAAAGCGTGCCGTTTTGTAGATAATACACGACGTTGTTTTTGGCACTGACATAATCATGTGCGTCGTTGAAGATAATGTTGCGGCTGATGTCCTGCGCGGCAACAGCCAGAACTAGTGTGTCGCTATCGGAGGTCCAGCTGAGCGTGTCTGTGGGTGCGGCCGGCGCATAGTTGTCGTCCCAGCGGTTGTTTTCGTCGGCCGAAGTAGCCAGTCGTACGTCGTTGGCGACGCGGTTCAGGCCGGTTTCGGCGTTAGTAAGCAGGTCGAATTGTAGTGTCTGCAGCGTACTCTGCTGGAGTTTGTCGATGGCAAAGTTGACGATGAGTGTGGAGATTGCGGTAGTTAGGATGAGCGCGACCAATAGCTCCACCAGTGTCAGGCCAGCGGCGTCGAGCGGCAGCGGACGGCGGGTTGTAATGTGCGGACGATTCATTGCGATATGCCGATCACCCCGATCAGGGAAGTCACTTTTACTTGGTGTTGTGTGCCGTGCTCGGTGTAACTTATGGTGACGTCCACACGCTTTAGTCCGGTTTGCGGCTCGCTGATGGCGACGGTGCCGCTTTTGGGGTTTGGCAGTCTGGTGGGCAGGCTGCTGGTGAAGTCGATGTTGGAACCAGTCGTCAGGCTGTTGTAGTTGTTGTTGCGCAAAGATTCCACCTCGGTCTGAGCCGCCTGCGAGGCGCTTTGCAGCCAAGCAGTCCGCTCCTGCACGCGTTGTATGCTGATGTACAGCTCGGTCACCGCAGCCACCACGAACCCTAGGAACACGATGGTAACCAAGACTTCCACGATGGTAAACCCAGTTTGTTTTCGCATCACGCTTATCCTTGCTTGTCATTATAAACGAAACGCGGTCCGAGGTACACAGTCAAACGCATACATGCTGAGGGCTGTTAGCCCGGCAAACAAAAGCCGGAGCGTTTAGCTCCGGCTTGTAGCTCAAATGAGCGCACTAGTCACTAAGTGCTGCTTTTTTTGACGTAGGTATCGGTACCTCCCTCTAGGTCGGCGGTGATTGTGTAGCCAGTACACTGGGTGGCGGCAGCAGCGTTGTCACAAACTGGGGTGCTTGGAGTGGCTTCGTAGCCGTAGTGATCGCCATCAGCCGTACCGAGGATACCGGTTTTCGAGCTTGTAATGTCCGCGGCCGGCGTCCTTGGGTCCGTAAGTGCGTCGTCGGGCAGGCCCCTTAAGCTGTTGGTAATGAAGTCCGGATCCTGTAGCTGCGCCAGGCTGGGGTAGTAGCCGTTGTCGGCGTAGAATGCCTCCAAGTGCTGCGCTACCGCGTTGACGTCTGTTTGGCGCTGGCTGTTGCGCGCTCTTTGTTGAATGCCGGTGAAGGTCACGATGACCAACGTCGCCAAGATGGCGATAACGACGATAACGATCAAAAGTTCCACAATCGTGAAGCCTTTTGATCGGTTTTTCAGTGAAACCATAAGGGCCCACCCTCCTATATAATTTTTGTAAACGTTAATTTGTTACTCAGACTCTACCGAGTCTGTAGCCTAACGCTCATTATAACCATAAGCTGTGACGCGTCAAGCGCTAATTATTGCCGATGTTGCTGCTGAGCGAAGCGATCGGGCCCATCACGCTGGCAGCGATCAGGCCCACGCCGGCACCCATGAACAGGATCATCACGGGCTCGATGATTGACGTTAGGCTGTCGATAGTAGTCGAGACCTCTTCTTCGTAAAAGTCGGCTACCTTTACGAGCACGGTATCGGTTTTGCCGGTTTCCTCGCCCACGGCCAGCATCTGGGACACGATGCGTGGGAAGTGCGGACTCTCGGCCAGGACGCCCGACAGCTGGCGGCCGTTTTTGACTTGCTCGGCAGCCGCGGCCAGTTCTTTTTCGATGACTTTGTTGCCAATCGCCCGGCCGGTGATTTCCAAAGCGTCAAGCACGGCAACGCCGGCGGCCATTAGCGAAGAGAATGTGCGGGCAAAGCGGGCAATAGCCACCTTGGTGATGATCGTCTTGACCACCGGCACACGCAGCATCAGGGCGTGAAACTGGTATTTACCCTTGGGTGTTTTGATGTAACGTCCGATCAGCCAGCCAATGAACACTACTACCGGTGCAATAATAAAGCCGTATTTCTGGCAGGCGTGGCTGATGTTGAGCAGTATGGTGGTGTAGATGGGTAGCTTGGCGTTCGGTCCGCCCAGGTCAGAAAAGATCTTGCCGATCTTGGGCATGATCACCAGCATGATGCCAAAGAACGCGATCACGGTTACTGACAGAATGACAGTCGGGTACGTCATGGCGCCTTTGATCTTCTTTTTGATGGTGGCGTTTAGTTCTACCTGTACGGCCAGGCGCTTGAGGATTTCGTCCAAAATACCGCCTTCTTCACCGGCACGGACCATGTTTACATATACGTCGTCGAAGACGTTGGGGAACTTGGCAAAGGCGTCGGCTAGCGGTGCGCCGCCTTCGATCTCTTTGTTGATATCGGCAATGACTTGACGGAAGTATGGGTTGCTGGGGCTTTCTTGCAAGGTTGCCAGGCCGCGACTAAGGGGTACGCCAGCGGATATCATAGTAGAAAACTGGCGGGTGAAGATCACCAGGTCGGCGGTTTTGACCTTTTTGCCGCCGATACTAAAGTTGAGTCCCTTGCCTTTGTCCGAGGCTTTGACCGTCAGCGGATGGAGTCCCTGGTGGGCCAGGCTTGCCAGGGCGGTTGCACGGTCGGTGGCCTCGATAGTGCCGGATAGGTTGGTGCCGTCTTTGCGCAGTGCTTTGTAGTTGAATTCTGCCATGTGCTTAGCCCTCGGATGTTGTTACGCGCAGGATTTCTTCGATGCTCGTGAGTCCGCGCAGTGCCTTTACTAAACCGTCGATCTGCATAGTGACCATGCCTTCTTCGATGGCCTGATTTTCAATCGCTTCGCTGGTACCGGTAGAAACGATCAGTGCCTGCACTTTGCTGGTGTTGGCGAGCACCTCGTAGATGCCCATGCGGCCGCGGTAGCCGCTGTGGCCGCAGTTGTCGCAGCCATCGTCGTGGGCCTTCCACATTTTGGTGATGGTTTTTTCGGTGGTGGAGGCGTCTTCGGCGGTGACGCGATTGGTCTTGCTGGTTACCTTGGTACCGATGCCTGCGGCTAGTGCCTCTGCTTCTAGCTTGTGCAGATGCTCCATGTCCTCGGCTTTGCGTAGGCTGAACGATTTGGCCAGTTGCGTGAGGATGTCGGCATCGGGCGTAAAGGCTTCGCGGCAATCCGGGCACAGCCGGCGCACTAGGCGCTGACCAATGACGATGCGCACGGTACTGGCGATTAGGAACGGTTCGATGTTCATGTCTAGCAAACGCGGCAGACACGTGGCGGCGTTGTTGGTGTGCAGGGT
>CAZRWV010000059.1:0-7545 GCA_964603965.1 uncultured Candidatus Saccharibacteria bacterium | reverse complement strand
CAAATGGTTTAATCATGATCCGCAAAAATGGCCGGAGTTTCAAAAACGCTATCACCAGGAGCTGACAGCAGACCGCGGCGAGGTTGCACTGCTGCGGGAACAAATCAGACAAGGTACAGTGACGTTAGTGTACGGAGCCAAAGATCAAGAGCACAACGACGCAGTGGCGTTAAAAGCTTACCTGGAAGAGTAACGGCCTATGAGTCATGCCAATTTTAACCTAACGGCCGTGCCTCCGTTTCGGTTGGATTTGACGGTTTGGGCGCTGCGGCGGCGCGGGAAGAATATGGTCGACCGATGGGCCGGGCAGTCGTATTCCCGCGTCCTGGTTTTCCAGAATGTGCCCGTAAAGATAACTATCGACCAGCGCGGCGCCGGCGACTTGCATGTCAATCTCCAGAGCCGGCAAGACATATCCCCCCTGATACAGGCCGAAGCACGGAGCGTCATTCAGAAGATGCTGGGCGTAATGATTAGCCTCGAGCCCTTCTATACTATCGCCGAATGGGAAGTGCTGCTCGCATCCCTGGCACAGCAATTCCGCGGCGTTAAGCCGCCCCGCTTTCCGAGCGTTTTCGAAGCACTGGTTAATGCCATTGCCTGCCAGCAAGTATCGCTCGACTCGGGCATTGCCCTGCTGGGCAGGCTAAGCGAATCATTCGGCTTGGCATATACCGATGATACCACCCTGTACGCGTTCCCCCGGCCCGAAGACCTAATCGACGCGCCCGAAGAAAAACTTGGAAAAATCGGTTTCAGCCGCCAGAAAACGCAAGCTATAAAAGAGCTCGCGTACCGTACCGCAAACGGCGAGATCGATTTGGCAAGCCTGGAAACGGCCGGAAACGAAGAAGCGCTTGCATACTTGCAAAAAGTGCGGGGCATTGGGCGTTGGTCCGGAGAGTACGCGCTGCTGAGAGGTCTCGGCAGGCTGGATGTTTTTCCAGGCGACGACATAGGCGGCCAGAATAATCTGCAGCAACTCCTGCATCTCGATGCAAGGCCCAACTACGAGGGCGTCCGAAAACTTACGAGCGCCTGGAGTCCATACCAAGGGTTCGTGTACTTCCATCTGCTATTGCAGAAATTAGCCGCTAGGGGGCTCCTATGAGCCTATATACGAATGCCGCATCAGTGGTTGTTCTGGTCACCAAACCACAACGGCCGCTGCACCTAACGCTCGGGGATGTTTTTACCATCGATCGGAGCGGAACGGGCACCCAAGCCAAGCTTTCAAAACTCCTGCCGGAACAGCCGCCCGTTGTTACGCACGCAATCACTGAGGCAACACTTGGAGCTACTCCGGTGGTGTTGCTCGAGAGAAATGATGACTTAATATCGTTGCACGACCAAATAGTTGACCTGCTTGACATGCATGGTGGGCAGTTCAACAATCCCGAATCTGCACACGAAGGCTTCTCGCTGCACAGTACGATGCAAAGACAAGGACGGCTCAATATTGGTGATGTGGTAGATATCGACTCTGTGGCCTTCATCGATATGTTCCCGGGCGGAGATTGGCAGCAGCGAAAGATACTAAGCACATTCAAGCTACAGGACGAGTCATTCTGACAAGGAAGTTTCTGGAGTTTGTTATCATAGACTGATGGAAATACGAATTAAGCGTTTCGATAAAAACTTTCCGCTGCCGCAGCCGGATGACCGAGCGGTCTGTTTCGACATGGTGTGCCGCACCACCGTTACTATCCCGCCTCACGAGATCAAAGGCATTCCGCAGAACATTGCTCTGCAAGTACCCGATGGCTATGCCTGTCTGCTCTTTAGTCGCAGCAGCACGCCACTGCGCAAAGGCTTGATGCTCGCCAACGGCGTGGGTGTGATCGATCCCTTTTATTGCGGCGACCGGGATGAGTTCCTGGCCTTTTTCCTGAACGTTACGAACGAACCAGTAACCATCGAAGCGGGCGAAAAAATCGTCCAGGGCATGTTCGTAAAGCACGAGACGATCAGCTGGCAAGAAGTCGATGCCATGAACGACGAAGGCCACGGCGGGTATAAGCGCGGCGCCGACCTCAAATATTGAGCTCGTGTAAAGAATTCCAAAGCACTCATAGCCCTGGAGCGTAAACTGGACACAGCCAAAAGGCTGCCAACAGTAGTGGTGCGGTCAGGGCGACAAACTGGGCCATAGGGTGGAGCTTACGCAGATGGCCGCAGGTTCATAAACACCTCGCGCGGCTGGCGTTCCCACTCAGCGAACGGAAACTTGGTCGCCAACGCACCGAGCGTCTGCCAGGCCGCTTTGGCCTGTTCCGCGGATTCCCACATAGACGTCGCGAATACGCGGCCGGAAGCATCGTCCACCCAGGCGCTCATATCGATCAGCCCATCCAGATCTTTGGCGCCATCGGACAGCTGATTCATAGCGCCGAGCAGATCCTCCAGGTGATTCGGATCGGGATAGTGAATGGCAAGCGTAAAGTATTTTATATGGTTAGTATAGCAAGAATTAGTAGCCTTTGGCAGCCAAGATCCGCCGTACCGATGCGTCTACCCGACGCAGCACGGCCGGGTCCGCTTTGGCCCTGGCCAGAATGGTTTGGTAGGCCTGGCCTGCCTCGGTACTGTTTTTGGCGAACAATAGCATATCGACACCGGCGTCAAAGGCCCGCACGCCGAATGTTGGTGGATTGTAGCGAGTAGCGATTGACTGCATATTGATGTCGTCGGTCATAATAACGCGGTTAAATCCCAGCCGGCCGCGCGCGTAGTTGATGTCTTTGGCCGAGATTGGCGCGGGGTTGTCGGGATCGATATTGGTAGCAACGATCGGCGAGACCATCAGGACCGGCGCGGACGTTAGCGCCGTCTTGAATGACGCCGCTTCGGCCGGCGAGAAGGTCTTGACCGGTATACCCTTCTCAACGTCACCCGTGAAATCACCGTAGGATGGGAAATGTTTGACGGTCCCGACAATGCCCGCCGCCGCGTAGCCTTCTATCATGGCCTTGCCCAACCGGCCGGAGTCACTGATGAACGCCCGGTCGTACATACCCGCCGCCGGATCGGTAACCACATCAACCACCGGTGCCAGGTCCTGATTAATGCCCAGTTCGCGCAGGGCCGTTCCCCGTTGCTTGGCCGTATTGAAAGCCGTGGCGGTGTCGTGAATCTGCTGCTGCCCAACGCCGGCGACCGGCTCCCAGCTAATCCTAATGACTGGCGCGCCCTCTTCGTCCGTGGCAATAAGCGGCCTAGTGACACTACTCATGTCGCGCAGCTGGCCAGTCAACGCTTTTACTTGGTTAGCATTCTGAATGTTGTACCCAAACAGAATCGCCCCGCCAAAGCCGTTTTGCACAAACACGGGATCGATCGTGGGGTTTGTGGTGCCGTCAAAGCCGATCATGAACAGCTGCGCGACCTTTTGCTCGGTAGTCATACTGGCAAGCTTGGCGTCGAGTGCGCTGGGCTTTGGCGGATGCGTACCGTGAGGTGGAGCGGACGACCGATTCAGGCCGTATACAATCAGCGACAGACCGATCAGAACCACCAGACCGGCGGCCCAGACAAACCAACGAGCATGACGACGTTTAGCCATACTCTTATTATATCCTGTGTGGCCAGCGACGGGGCAATGCGCGCGGTTATCCAGAGAGTGCGCTAGATCGCAGCCTTCGCCCGCACCACAACCCGCTGGTCATACGACTGCGACCGGCGGTCGTATGTGCCGCCGCAGGTGATGAGGTCTAGCTGGCTAGTAGCGCTAGCCGATGCAGCATCGAGCGGCTGAAAAAGCTTGTTCATTACCTCTGCCATGGGATAACTGTTGACATCGACAACCTGAAACAGCTCCCATGATTCGTCACCAAACTGAATGCGTATGGCGTAGCCGGGCTGCAGCGTGTGCAGCTTGCTAAAAATGGCGTCATGGTACTGCCCCAACACGTGCCCATCGATAACACTGATGCCCGGTTGGCCTGGCAGCACGCTATCCACGTACCAGCCGGCCAGGTAGATATTAGTGGGCACGGCAATCGCGCCCGCTTGGTCCACGCCAACCTTTTGGACACAACCGTCCACGCCGAGAGCCGGGATCTGGATCCGGCGCGGATCACCGGCAGCTACCTTGTAATCTGCACAGGCCTCGGTCGGTGGCGTTTCGTCGGGTTTGGACGTAGAATGCGTGACAACTGCCGCGGGGATGACGGGATGTGGGTTGTGCGTGGCATGGTAACGCTGCCAGAAGCCCCAGCCGCCGTACGCCATAAGCCCTGCGGCAACCACCAGTACCCCGGCACCTGGCATAGTGCGCTTCGGCAAACTCATATAGCTCATGCTACCACAGATCCCGCCGAATCAAGTGCCTACAACGACACGCGGCAAAGGTGTAAAATGGGCACGATGGATACGCTGCTGCAAGCCTCGGAGCTGATACTAACCACAGACGGACGACTGTATCACATCAACCTGCGCCCCGAAGACATTGCCGATGACGTGATCGTGGTGGGTGATCCTGGCCGTGTGGCGCAGGTTTCGAAATACTTTGATAAAATCGACTTCCGAACGCAGCATCGGGAATTCATTACACACACCGGGTGGTACCACGGCAAGCACCTGACCGTGCTGTCCACGGGCATCGGCATTGGCAATATCGACATCATAACGACCGAGCTGGACGCAGCCGTCAACATCGACCTGCAAACACGCCGTCCGCTGCCCGCCCACCGCACACTAAACATTATCCGCTTGGGTACCTGCGGTGCACTGCAGGCGGATATGCCGGTTAATAGCCTGGTGGTATCGAAGCACGCTATTGGCATGGACGGATTACTCCCCTTCTATGCCGATTTTCGTAGTGTTACTGACGAGCTATTGACCGAAGCGTTTATCCGCCAGACTGACTGGCCGGACACCCTGCCCTATCCATACGCCGTTACCGCTAGTCCAGAACTACTGGAGCGGTTCGCTGGCATTGCTACGCCAGGCATTACCGCCACCGCGCCAGGTTTTTACGGACCGCAAGGCCGCCAGCTACGCCTGACCGCTGCCATTCCGGACCTTAATGAACGACTGACCGCCTTTTCGTTCAAGGACGAGCGCATCGTGAACTTCGAGATGGAAACGTCGGCCTTGTACGGCCTGACGGCTCTGCTCGGACACAATCACCTGACCGTTTGCGTAGTGATCGCCAATCGCCTGGCCAAAGCCTTTAGTACTGACCTTGAGGCAAGCGTTGACCACCTCGTTCGCACCGCTTTAGACAAACTGGTCGAGCAGTAGGACACAAGCCGGCGGCTGCGGCCGTAAAAAATACTGTTGTGTTTATGGCGCTTTCGTCTAATACTAGTAGCAGTACATGGCGGGTATATGGATTTTACAAACACTCCTCGAGACGTAAGGCCCGGACGGCCAGCTGCTGCAGGGCCTCGGCCATCGATGCCGGTGCGTCGTGTGTTTAGTGACTTTGCACCGCGCCCAGCCACAGCTATGCCTGGTCCGGCCCACAAACCCGCATCAACGCACCCCATAGCGACCCACGCGCCAGCGACTGTACCGGCCGTCGCACACACCGCGGCCCGGCCTATCCCGCCCCAGCAAAGTCCCCTGGGGCCGGCCACCCATACGGCTGCCCGTGCAACGAGCCACCCAACCGCCCATCCACAAGCTTTTGGCCAACCCACAGCAGCTTCGCGGCCATCCCCGGCCCAGCCACCGATCGCCACCAGTCCGCTGCGCTTTGGCAAAGAGAAAGAGGCGACCGCCCACAAGCAAAGTCACAGCGGCGCACGCAGCGGACTGGTTGGTTTTATCTGCTTTGTGGTATTCGCCGGCCTGTTGCTATCACCCTTCCTACCAGGCAAAATCCTCGAAAACTTCCCGGGCAGCTCCGACACCATATCGACCGGCCAAGAAACATTGGCCTGTCTGGAAGAGTTAAGCAATGCCAACACGGCCACCGCATACGACTCCAAGGCTGGCTGGCCGATCACCTACCACTACGCCACAACGACCACGGAGAGCGCGGCTTGCCAGGGCAAGCCGCAATCAGCCGCCATCGGCTCAGCCTCGCAGTTCAACCCGCTGGGACTGGTCATCGACACACTGCTTGCTCTGGTGGCTGCCATCGGGATTGCTAAAGTCTGGGGCATCATTGCAGCCCGCAGGGCATAGCGCTTTCTTAATCTGTATCATGCGAGGCCGCGTCAGGCGCGACTTCTGGTGGAGCCATTAGCTCACCGCGGGTATGTCTATCCGGCCTTAGTTGCACATCGTCGTAGCCGACCAGTATGAAGTTCTGCGGCAGCCATAGGCTATAGCCACGGCTGGCCCGGATGACATCCGCCGCGCCGAACACGGCAATAGTGGCGGCGTACATTTGCCGCAGCACCCCCACCGCCGAGCCATGATAACCGCTAATAACATTCACGGCTAGCAGTCCGGATGGCAGCAAGTGCTCCCGATAGGCCTGAAATGCCTCCCCAGTCTGCAGATCCGACGGAATTGTGGTGTGCATAAAGGCGTCCAGAATAATCAGATCATAGCGCGTAGCGTGTTCGCGCAGGAACGACCGACCGTCGGTATGAAATAGTCGCACGCGGTCATCCACCGACAAGTCAAAGAACCGGTAGCCCAGCTTGCTCAGATCGGGGTCCGGCTCGACCACATCAATCCGTACTTCCGGCAGCGCCGGCAACAGCGCAGTCGTCATCGTACCCACGCCACCGCCGATTATCAGCACCGAGCGAGGCTCCAAGCCCTCGGCTAGCTCCAGCAGCCGCTGGTTGTAATCAAAAAGCATGGTGGGGTTGTCATCCAACGGAATGCCAGACTGCGCCGCCTGACGCTTGCCGCTGTACATCACCCGCGCCGGCCGGCCCTCATACCGATCATCGACCACCTGGTAGTGGCCGAGCACAGTATCGCCTTCCCAAATCACCTGCTGCATACCGCCAGTTTAACGCACAATGTGTTGGAGCAGCGATGTGAATTCATAGTAGTGCGACGCAAATAGCCAAATATCGAGACCGACGAGCGCCGGCAACACTACGCCGGTCTCCATGATTTTGCCGGTAGTTATGCGCAGGGCGCGCAGCGGCGGCAGGCCAAAACGCCATGGCAATGGCAGCAGCCACGGCACACCTTCCTTGGTGAGCGAGTCCATGATGAGGTGACTGGCGTAGCCGATCACAAACGCCCACCACACCAACACAACATCGACATGTGGCATAGCCTGTTGTAAGAAATGCAACAATAGCCCGGTCAGCCAGCTGAACAGCGCCATGCCAAGCAGCGAATGACTGATGAACCGGTGCCCGCCCAGCAACTTCCCGAACACTTTGCCCACAAAGTGGCCTTCCGGCAGGTTACGCCACAGCGGCGCAGTGGGCTGATCGATGTCCGGCGCGATACCGCCGAGTTGGTTGGCCAGCAAGGCAACGAGCAGTGTAGACAAGCGCACGTCAGCCGGCGCAAAGGCCAAGATGGCCACCGCCAGCGCGGTTGCGGCGGCGAGGTCGTGGGTGCGAGCGGTCATGCGTCTATTGTACCGCAGCTGCAGATTGTTGGCCCGGCGGACTATTC
>CAZRWV010000058.1:0-7987 GCA_964603965.1 uncultured Candidatus Saccharibacteria bacterium | reverse complement strand
TGCCACGCCAGCTCCATGTCGGACGGTGGGTCTGTCGCTGCCGCCGTAGCATCTGCCCGCGCAATGTCCCACGCCGGGACGGTAACTGATACCGAGGTGTCGTCATATTCAATTTCGACAAACCCAGTTCCACCGGCCTTATCAAATACTCTCAGAGACCTCTCCTTACCTCCCGCACTTCTAAGGTCCTTTATCTGAAAGCCATAACGAGACGAAAACGCCTCACCCGTGATACTCTCCGGCGGCAGAAGAGCGCTTACAGCAGCACGCGCCCGTTCGGCCAAACCTTGAGCTACCTCTCCGTTTTGATCTGGCGACATCATCCAACGCTCATTTGAACGCGCGTTCAATGACACATCCACTAGCCCGCCTCCATCGGTAGGCTCAAGTAGCGTAAAACCCGCCATCTTGCCGGGCGACAAGTAGCTGGTATACCTTCCGTTCTCGCCAGGCTCTACCGATCTGAAGCGAGGATATGTACGATCAGTTATCTTCTTAATAATCATGGAACTCTCGCCTGGGTATGGTGTAGAGCCTGACAAAATTACCGTCGACCCCTCTGGCAAAGAATCTTCTTGTACCGCAGGCACACCGGACCTGTTCAGCGGAACCGGCAATGCAGCAGTGTCACCATGAACGCTCACTACCACAACAGCTTCGGGCAGGCTGAGGCCACGTAGCACGCCGTGCTGCACTGTCTGGACACGCATTTCCAACGGCACATCACCCGCGGAGTCTATGTGCTCGATCGTCGTCCTAATAACATCACCAGGACGCATGAACCCTAAATCAAGATGGGAGCGCCTATCCATCTCCCCTGTGGTAGGTTCCGTATAGAAGCCCGTCTCGCCTGCTGCGTTCTGTGCAAGGTGCTCAACTTCGACCCAAGGATCTGGCGGCGTGCCATCATCAGGGGCTACTGGGCGGTTAGCGTCCGCCGGTATCATTTCATCCATAAACTTCTAGGTTCTGCCTTTCTGCCACCTACGGCTGTGACAAGTGGAACTTAATCCGATCAATAACATCGCTAATAACCACCTGTGATTTGACCAGGTAGTCGTCCACGCCTAGGCCCTGGGCGCGCTGTTTGTCGCTCTCTTGGCTGAGAGCCGTGAGCATGATAACCTTTAGGTTGCCAGTCTCCGGAGTGTTGCGCAAGATGTCGAGCACGTCGAAGCCGCTGACTTTGGGCATCATAGCATCGAGCAGCACCAGATCGGGCCGGTTGGCCTTGGCCGTGGCGAGAGCGTCCTCCCCGTTGGCCACCCGTACGACGGTGAAGCCTTCGGCCTGCAGGCGCATTACATAGACATTGGCGAGGGCGTCATCATCCTCGACTAGCAGAATCTTTTTGCCTTTTACGGTTTCGTCCATAGTGCTTATACTACCCTACCTACAGCATGCTGGCAATAAAGCCTTGGAACATCGGGTGAGCCCGATTGGGCCGTGATTTGAATTCGGGGTGGTACTGGCTCGCCAGCAAGAACGGATGGTCGATGCCCTCGATCACTTCCACCAGGCCGTTGTCGGGGTTCATACCCACAGCGCGGATGTCCCATTTTTCGTAATCAGCCACGTATTTGGGGTTCGCCTCAAAGCGGTGGCGGTGACGTTCCAAGATATCTTGTGTTCCATATAGTTTGGCTGCCAGGCTGTCCTTGGCAAAGTGGCAGGCGTAGTTGCCCAGGCGCATGGTGCCGCCGGTGTTTTCCAGGCCTTCTTGGCCATTCATAGTAGTAATGACCGGGTGCTTCGCACCGGGATCGGACTCGGTAGTATTGGCGCCAGCCAGGCCGTGCAGCCGGGCAGCGGCAATGACCATCATCTGCAAGCCCAGGCACAGACCCAGGTACGGCTTTTTGTGCTGCAAAGCGTACTGCGCGGCCAGGATTTTGCCCTCCACGCCGCGGCTACCAAAGCCGCCCGGCACCACGATGCCGTCCACTTTGCTCAGCTCGCGCTCCACACCGGCCGGCGTTAACGCCTCCAGCTTTTCGGCATCGATCCACTCAATCTTCACACAGGCGTCATTGGCCCAACCAGCCGCGCGCAAAGACTCGAACACACACATGTAGGTATCGGCGTTATCCATGTACTTGGCAACCAGGCCGACCGTAACGCAGTTGTCCAGCTCACTCGTGGCCTTTTGCACCACCGCGCGCCATTCCTTCAGTTGCGGTTTGCCGTGCTTGAGCCCCAGACGATTGCAGATTACTTCGGCGATGCCGGTATCTTCCAGCGTCAGCGGCACTTCGTAGATACTCTTGGCGTTGGGCAGCAGCGCCACGGCCTCTTCGGGGATGCCGCTGAACATGCTCAGCTTGCGGATTACACCTTCAGGCGCTGCGTTTTCACTGCGGGCCACCAAGACGTCCGGCATAATGCCAAAGCCGCGCAGCTCGCGTACGGCGTTCTGTGCCGGCTTGGTCTTGACCTCTTGGCTGGCGCCCAGATACGGCATGTACACCACGTGTACAAACAACGCGTTCTCGCGCCCCACGCGCATACCCAGCTCGCGGATAGCCTCGATAAGCGGCAGGCTTTCGTAATCGCCTACCGTACCGCCAATTTCCACAATGTGCACGTCAAACCCGTCGCTGGCCTTCTGAATTTCTTCCTGAAACGCCTGCGTCACATGCGGGATGATCTGCACTGTCTGGCCAACGTACTTGCCTGCCCGCTCATCGTCGATCACTTTGCTGATCACGCGGCCAGCCATCACGCTGCTCGACTGCGTCAGCTCTTGGTCCAAAAAGCGTTCGTAGTGGCCCAGATCCAGATCGGTCTCGGCGCCGTCTTTGGTTACAAAACATTCACCGTGCTCGCGCGGGTTGAGCGTACCGGCATCGACGTTCAGGTAGGGGTCGCACTTTTGCAGGTTGACGTTGAGTCCGCGGGCTTTTAAGAGGTTGCCAATAGAGGCGGCGGTGATGCCCTTTCCTAAACCGGAAAGCACACCACCTGTTACAAACACAAACTTGGTGGGTTGGGCCACTGACTACTACACCTCTTTAAATACTGGATTCAATACTACCCTACCCACGCTGGGTTACGCAAGCGAATTCCGGTTATGTGATATAAATCACACTATCTGGCAGGCACAACGCCCTACTTGTTGAGGTAGTCCTGCGCCGCCTGCAGCTGCGTATCCTTGGCCGCCGCAGCATCCGCATCGCTGATAGTCACCGTCTGATCGGGCGTAATACCCTGGTGATTAATGCTGGTGCCGTTCGGGCTATACCACTGGGCGATCGTCACCTTCAGCTCGCTGCCGTCACTGAACGGGATCATCTGCTGCACCACGCCCTTGCCGTAGCTCTTTTCGCCGATGATGGTCGCGGCCTTGTGGTCGCGCAGCGCCAGCGCCAGAATCTCCGCTGCCGAAGCCGAACCGTTGTTCACCAGCACCACCGTGGGCATGCCCTGAAGCGTGTTCGTGCCGTTAGCACGGTAGCTATCCACTACCGTGTTGCCGCGCTTTTCTTGCATAATCAGGTCGCCGGAACGTAGCCACAGGCTGGCAATGTTCTGCGCGCTGGTCACTTCCCCGCCCGGGTTGTCGCGCAGGTCCAGCACCAGCTTGCTGACGCCGGCCGCTTTCAGCTTGGCCACTTCCTGCTGCACCAGATCGTAGGTGTTGTCGCCAAACTGGCTGATCTGCAGATAGCCCACGCCGTTATCCAGTACTTTGGACGTCGCTGTCGGCACGGTAATCTGTGCCCGCGTGATGGTAAACGTCAGCTGCTTGGTGCCACCGCGCACGATGCCCAGCTCTACCTTGCTGCCAGCTGGCCCGCGGATTTTCTGCACCGCCTGGTTCACCGATAGTCCCGCCGTACTTTGGCCGTCGACAGCCATGATAATGTCTTTGGCGCGTAATCCTGCCGCTTCCGCCGGCGAACCCGGCAGTGGCGACATCACCACCACGTTGCCGTCCTTGTCTTTGTCCAGCTGTGCGCCGATGCCGGTTAAACTCTGGCCGTCCAGCTGGGTGTTAAAATCTTTGGCTTCCTGGGCCGTGAAATATTCCGTGTACGGATCGTTTGCCGCGCCAGCCAGGCCGCGCTTGAGCCCGTCCAGCACCTGCTGCTCGGTCAGCTTGCCGTTGTAGTTCTGCCGCAGCGCATCGTAGAGCTGATTCAAGCTGGAGTAATCAATCGCGGCCGGCAGACCGGTACGACTAGCGTACGGCGCATGCACCAGTTGCAACTGCCCCCTGCCGATTAGCACACCCAGCGAAAACACCACACCGATACCCAGCGCAATACCAGCCGTACGCACCGTACTACGGGCCGTTAGCCCTTTCCACAAGTTTTGTACCCTCATATGGGTACTAGTATAGCGCATCAGCGCTTTTCGCGCAGTCCGGTTCGGTCCACCAAATCCCCCACTAGCGCACCACATCACACCAGAATTGACCCAGCGTGCTATATGTGCTATTATATAGCTTATGGTTCACCATCCCGCTGACGGCCAAGCGCCGCGGCCACCAAAAGAAACATCAACGCTGCTCGGACGACTATTCCGCGGACAGCCACAACCACCCACTCCCGAGCCGAGAAGGACTGATGGATCGTTTGTCGTTGACACAGAACAGCTCATCGCCGATGCCCTGCGCGCGATGAGCGAGAGACCCCTGACGAACGAGAGACGCCGCCTGCCCGTCAGCCAAAATTCCAGCAAAGCATTTGTGCTTGAACTGGCTAAGCGTACTGATTTCCAGCCTAGTGCTATGGGCAAGACCGCCGTTATCGACGGCATGACAAGGGATGTCGTAGACCGTGCCGGCAACCTGATTCCCGAGAATGCGCACCCCGCACTCGATGGCAGAGTCGGTGTCCTCCAAGGCCGCGTAACCAGAGACGGTAGACCGGCTTCAGTAGTGACCGGCTTTGCTGTACTGCGGCGCGCCATGCCCTTCCGGGGTGACGAAGGCATCGACGGCCAAGGTCGCAGAGGCGGCATTACAACAGATGGCAGCCACGCCGATCCCTGGGTCCCCGTTTTAGAGCTGTATGAACTTGATGCGGCAAATCCCGAGAGAGCCCAACGAATCAAGATCGTCCACAACACCGTGCGTGGCATTCCCCCCAGAATGAGCATCAGTAGCGGTAAGCTAGTGGAAAGCCCACACCAGCCCGGTCTGCTGATACTGAAAGATGCGACCCCCGAAGAGTCATCACACCTGACAGTAGGTGAATTTGATAACATCCGCAATCATGTGCTGGCACACGTCGACTGGTTAGACCGCCCGGCCGGCACCTTTGGCGCGGCATCCTAAACCCAGCGGCTGGCTGAAACACGTGCAGGACTGATGCCGCTCGCGGTACAATACACACCATGAGCACCATCACCGTCCAAGAATGTACTCCTGCCGAATACGCTGATGAGCTGGCGCGGCTGGCAGAGCGTCTGAAGACACCGGTGCCGTTCCTGCAGGCGCCCTATTACGGCGCCTGGCAGGAGCGCGACGGCAAGGACGTTGTGTTTTTTACTGCGCATGACGGTATGCCGGTGGTGGCCGCCGGCCTGGCAGTCCGGTACACCGCACCGGGCGGCATCAGCTTTTGGTACTGCCCCTACGGGCCGGTTGCGGCCGAGTGGACGCCGGAACTCGTAAGTGCCCTGCGTACGTTCTTCAAGCCCCTTGCCCAGCGCAGCGGCGCGGCGTTTGTGCGCCTAGACAGCGACGGGCTTGTCGGCACCGACGGCGCCAGTTTGGCGGGCGTTCGCCCCGTCCCCAACCGCCTGGCCAAAACTGCTAGCTTGCAGCCGCGCGCCGAGTGGCTGCTCGACATCTCCGGCGACCAAGAGGCCATCTGGATGGGCCTGCACCAGCACGCCCGCTACAACGTGCGCCTGGCGGAGCGTGCCAACGCGCACATCAAGTTCTACGAGCCGGCCAAAGCACCGCTCAATACCTTTTTTGACCTGATGCAGACCACCGCCGGCCGTAACAGCTTTGGTATCCAAGCGCACGGTTACTACCAGTCGGTGCTGCACTCCATCCCGCCCGACAACGGTTTTGTGGCCGTCTGCACCATCGACGGCAAGCCAGCCGCAGCCGCCATCTTCGCCGCCTATGACGGCGTGCTGCACTATGTGTTTGCCGGCTCGAGCGACGAGTTCCGCAAGATCGCCCCACCGTATTTCATCATCTGGAACGCCATTCTGGAGGCCCGCAAGCGCGGCCTGCACACCCTGAACTTCGGCGGCATCACCGACGCCGTCAAAAGCACGCACCTGCAGGGCGTCACCGCCTTCAAAAAGCGTTTCGGCGGCTATGAAGTGACGCACCCCAACCCGGTCGATCTGGTGTACAAGCCACTCAAGTACACATTGTTTGGCGCCTACAAACGTCTGCATTAGCACGCCTCATCAGACCTATCAGACATTTTTATTTACATCTAGTAATGAAAGTGGGATAATAAAGGAATGTTATACCTAAACCCCTCGTCACCCCCATTCCCGACCTCACCAGAAGCTATAGCAGCCCGACAAACGCGGCTAGACAGTCCGGCATATGCGGCAGAAATGGCCGAGGATGAACGCGTTGGCAGAGTACCGTCCGATGGCACAGAAGAGCCCAAGGCACTTGACCGGCTGGACGCAGAACAGCAAGACCTGCCCGAATAAGTCGCTACCGAGCACCATGTAGTGCCAGCGCGGCCTGCAGAATGCGCATTTCTCGATCACGAATGTCCTGACCCTCGGGTGCAGCCGGCTGGGCAGCCATGACGGCGTCAAGCGCCGCTTGGATGGACGGGAACCACTCCACACGAAAGCCAAGCGCCAGCTCGTCCTCGGTTAGTTGCGGTTCCGATATCTCGCCCGTCGCTCTGGCCAGATAGCAGTACGACCGCTGGTAAAACGAACGCTCCGCTCTGTATTCATCAATCAGGCCAATCGGGCGCTCAACGATTACCTGGGCGCAGCCGGTTTCCTCGGCGACTTCGCGCATCAGTGCAGCTTCCGCCGTCTCATCCCCTTCGAGCCCGCCGCCCGGCAGTTTGTAGCAGCCGGCGTTTACCACGTGCATCAGGGCAACCCGCCCCTGCTCGTCCAGCAGCACGGCCCGTGCCGCCTTGCGGCGCCACCAACCAGAAATATCCAACCGCTCCGGCTCAACTCCCACCGGCAACACAGCCAACAGCAACATATCCTCTACCATGCCGCTACAGTAGCACATCCCTTCAGCCGCGTCACGTACGTGGGACTGACCGGGCTGGTCGGGCATACTAGCCGCCGAAGTAAATATACGTAAACGTAGCCGCTTGGCTAGCGCTAACATACATCTCGCTGTAATGCCCCGTCCAGTCGTAGTTGTACTGACTGATCCAAAGCGATCCGTCGGCATTAACAGCCTCAACCCACATGGCGTGACCGAACGCGCCGACGTTCCAGATGGCGACCGTCTGCGCCTTGGGCGTGTGGCTGGTGGGAATGTGGTAGCGCACTGCATCGCCGGGCCACTGGTTGGCGTTGCCGACGCCGCCCCAGTACGGCATGTTGCCGTAGGTCTGCTGCACCTTCCAGGCCGCGTAGCTCACGCACTCGCGGTTGTACATACCCCATGGGTCAACCAGACTATCCTGCGCGGCGTGGTCTAGGTAAGCCGGGTAGCCGCCGTGACCGGGGTCGCCCGCCACCAGCTTGCTGCCCAGCGTTTTGTTAGCAGCAGCCTGGGCGGCGCGCAGCTGGGCAATCTGTTTGCTGTTGGCGGCAATCTGGGCGTTGTAGCCGGCCTGCTGGCTCTGGTTATAACTCAGCAAGCTAGCCTGCTGGGCCCGGGCAGCCGCCAGCTGGTCTTGCTGCGCGTGCTGCTGATCCAGCAGCTGCGCCACTTGCGCTTCCTTGGTTTCCAGATCGGCCTTCAGCTCGGCAATCTTTTTGAGCGTATCTTGCAACTTTTGCTGCACGCTGGTGCGGTATTCTTGCTTGTCCACAAAATCGCTCAAGTTCTGGCTGGTGGCTAGCATCTCGAGCG
>CAZRWV010000057.1:0-7995 GCA_964603965.1 uncultured Candidatus Saccharibacteria bacterium | reverse complement strand
TGGGTGACCTCAATAGACTATTCATGCCATACAGTATACACGGGAATGCGCTACGGCTTGAGAACGCTGCGGATATAGCGCGCCATGGCTTGCTGGAAGCGCTCGCGTGAAAAGCGTTGGGCGAATACGGCGATGGCCGGGTGACTGTAGCGGTTGGGTTTGAAGTCTTTGATCACGGCGGCCAGCGATTCTGGCGTTTGTTCGTCAAAGAATTCGCCGGTTTTGCCCGGGATGACATAGTCGTAGGCGCCGCCGGCTTTATAGGCAATCACCGGCGTGCCGCAGGCCATGGCCTCCCCCGGCGTTACGCCCAAGTCGTCTAGGCCCGCGAACAGCAGGGCGGCAGCACTAGCCATCTCTTGTTCGACGACGTCGTCACGTGCGCGACCCAAAAACGTTACGCTTGGGCCAGCCAGCTTGCGCAGCCGCGCGTGATCCGGGCCGTCACCAATGACGGTTAGCGGCACATCGAGCAGCGTGCAGGCCTGCACAGCCAGGTCGAAGCGCTTGTACGGCGTTTGACGGCCGCTGATCAAAAAGCCGCGGCGCTTGCGCCGCTGGTTTTCGGACTTCTGGAACCGCTCCATATACACGGGTGGGTGGATCACCGTGCTGTCGCGGTTGTAGTAATGCTTGATCTCGCGCTGGATATGGCGTGAGTTGGCGATTATGTAATCGGGGCGCTGGGCGGCCTTTAAGTCCCAGCGGCGCAAGGGCGCGACTAGCAATCGCAAGCCCAATCGCGCGAGCCAGTCAAACTTGCCGAAGCCGGGATGCTCCATGTATTCGTCGTACCGGCTCCAGTAATAATGTGTGGGCGCGTGGCAATAATTGATGTGCACGGTGCCTTTTGGCACTTTGATGCCTTTTGCCTCGGCGCCGGAGCTGCTGATCACCAGGTCGTAGCCGTCGAACTTCAAAGACGTGAACCACCAAATGCGCAGGAGCGGGATGAATTTGCGAAGCGGTCCCAGGTATTGCAACCAGCCAGTGTGCACCATGCCGTCCAGGCGCTTGCGCCACTCGCGCGTAGCGTACGACGTGTAGATTAGCGCGTCTGGATACATCAGATGCAGTTGCTCTACCACCAATTCTGCGCCGCCGCCTACTAGCCAGTCGTGGACAATCGCTACGCGCAGGGGTTGACTCGTCTTAGGCATTGGTGCCCCGTCCGCCCAGCACCACCCGAACGGTTTTTAGGATGATGACAATATCCATCCAAAACGTCCAGTTCTGCACGTAATATAAATCAAGCTTGCGTCGTTCTTCAAAACTCAGGTCACGCCGGCCCGAGACTTGTGCCAGACCGGTTAGTCCGGTCTTGACTGACAAGATCAGATTTTTCTTGGAGCCGTAACGGAACTCAATATCGCCCGAATCAACCGCACGGGGACCGACCAAACTCAGGTCGCCCTTTAGGATGTTGATAATCTGCGGCAGCTCGTCCAAGCTGGTTTTGCGCAACAAGCGGCCGAGGGGTGTAATGCGCGGATCGTTTGGTAGCTGATCGCCATTTTCGCGGAACTGTTTGAGCAGGTCGAGTCGCCCCATTTTGGCAAAACCTTCCTCGGGTGAGGTGCAATATTTCCAGTACATACTGCGGAATTTGTAATGCCGATATTTGTTGCCAAAGCGGGTGTAGCGCTTAGGTGTATACAGCACCGGAGAACGTGGTTCGGCAACCTTTTGTGCAAGTACAATCAGCAACATGAGCGGCGAAAAGACGATGAGTGCTAATCCTGCGAAGCAGATGTCGAACAGACGCTTAGCCACGCGACCCCAGCCGAACAGTGCGGTCTGATGCACGGCAATCACCGGTACGCCGTTCCGGAAGAGCTCCACATCAATGTTGCCCACAAACAGCTCGCTGTTGCCGGGCACAAAACGGTAGCCAACATGGTTTTCTTGCGCGTATGTTAGGATTTCGGCGTTGCGCGGTTCGTCGGCGTAGAGTTCGGTTTGGATAATGCCGTGCAGGTTCTGGGGCTTGCTGTGCAGGAATTGCTTGAAGGTGGGATAGCAGGGGATGTCTCGCTTGCCGATCTGCCGCTTGTCGCCCACCAGCGCCACGATGCGGTAGCCCGACTTTCCAGTGTCCGCCAACGATCGGATGAGTTCGCGCGTCATGTCGTTGCTGCCAACGAGCGCGACGTGCGTCAGACCGATGTTATAGCCAAACAACGTGGTGCGCACCAGACGCGCTATATTACGGAACAGCACCAAAAACACCAGCGCCAGCACAAAGCCGTAAATCGGTACTAGCTTGGCAGGAAAGATGGGGTTGACGCTCGCAAAGTTCCAAAAGACCACGAACAGCAAACCGATGAACGAGCCGATCAGCAGCCGGCCGAATTCGCTAAAGCGCCGTTCATAGAT
The DNA here is from genome assembly GCA_964603965.1 of uncultured Candidatus Saccharibacteria bacterium. GTDB lineage: Bacteria > Patescibacteriota > Saccharimonadia > Saccharimonadales > UBA4665 > JAJZCD01. Next base: position 5,619 of record CAZRWV010000057.1, on the reverse strand, counting down.
GCTGCTGTTGTACAGGCCAAGCAGGGCAAAGATCAGGATCCAGAAGGGCAGGACGCTCAGGAACACATAGAGGTACGTCGTGCCGCTAATGGGGTGGGCTACTGGCACCGTGCTGTGCGCCCGGATAATAAATGCGCCCACGAAGGCACCGACGAGTGCTAAAAAGTCACCTGCTACCAGGAACAGGTTGTATACCAGTGATGCGTTGCTCTTCATCGACAAGCATCATTGTACCACTCGTGTGCGGCGTGCGCCCCAGTTGCTACGGGCAGATGACTGCCGTACACTACTAATACGATGATAACGGGAAAACTGGTACGGCGTCTGCGGTGGCGAACCCACCGGCCGGATGGCGCCTTTGACGCTGCGTTAGCTGCAGCGGCACAGCACGCCGCGGATGACTGCCGACCATACTATGACGCGGTGCAGAATCCAACGACCCAGGCAATTTATCAGTATCTGTGCCGGTTCGTAGACGCGGTTGCGCAGCAGCAGTTCGGGCGGTCTACTGACAAGATTCGGGTGCTGGACTGGGGCGGCGGCAAAGGCTATGTGACGTATTTCCTGGATCGCGCCGGGTATGACGCGACGCTATTCGAGACGGCTGATTTTCCACACCAGGACATGTGGCGAGAGTTTAAGCTCAAAACCAAAACAGCCGCCGGCGGCACGTTGCCGTTTGACGACAAAACGTTTGACGTGGTGGTTGGTTTTGGCGTGTTAGAGCACGTGCCGTATGACTACGATGCGCTCAAGGAATTGAACCGCGTGCTCAAAGACGACGGTCTGTTGTTGTGCTTTAACCTACCCAATGCATACGGTTATCTGCACCAGGTTGCTGCTTGGCGAGGTGTACGCTACCACGACCGGCTCTACGGGAGCCGCGAGACCCGGCAGCTCCTGAAGCGAGCCGGCTTTAACTGCGTTGGTCGTCCGTGGCGCCGCCAGTTGCTGCCCAAAAACTCGGTGCGCTACCCGCTGCCCAGATTGTGGGAGTGGATCGACATCTTGCTGTGTCGCACACCGTTGCAACTCTTTGCCACCAGCTTGGAATTTGTTGCGCGCAAGCAGTACACCTATACAGCGGAGCATTGATGGATTCATCCCCTATGCGTGACATGACGGCGATCCGCCGATTACAGCACTGGGGTGCTTGGACAGTAGCCATTATCATGGCGGTGGTGCCATTCCACGCCTTCCTGACCGTGTGGGGGGCGACATTTGTGGGGCATTTTACGCTCCTGCGGTTATGGAGCGAGGCGTTGCTGCTGGTGCTGGTGGTACTGAGCGGGCTGATCGTATGGCGCAGCCGAGAGCTACGCCGGGAACTGGTGGCTAGTCCGCTGATCCGCTGTATCGGACTGTATGGGCTTATCACGCTCGTACTGGGGGCAGTGGCGCTGGTCAAGCGAGAGGTTGTGCCGATGGCGCTTGCCTATGCTCTTGTCATCAACTTGCGCTTCTTGGTCTTTCTGGTATGTGTGTGGGTGGTGTGCTGGCGTACCGACTGGTTGCGAAGATACTGGCGACGAGTGGTTTTTGTGCCGCTGGCGGCAGTTGTGGTGTTTGGTTTGCTGCAGTTTTTTGTACTGCCATCGGACTTTTTGAAGCACTTTGGCTACAACGATGCCACTAGCTATGTTGCGATGGTCACGCTCAACCAGGACAGCGCAACGATGCGTATTCAATCGTTCCTGCGAGGGTCAAACCCACTCGGGGCGTATCTGGTAGCGATTGGCATATTGCTGCTTTTGTATGTGCGCCCAGCGTTCACTGCCTGGCGATACTGGGTGTTAGGTATCTTGACTGCCGCTGCTCTATTCTTGACGTTTTCGCGCAGTGCCTGGTTGGCGGCGGTTGTGGCGGCGGTTGCTCTGGGGTGGCTGGTGTTTGCCAAATACCGCATGCGATATGTGGGTGCCGTTGTGGCCGGGGCAGTGATTGCAGCAATAGGCCTGAGTGCGCTCTATCACATCCACGGCATTCAGAATGCGCTGCAGCATCATACCGATCAATCAACGGCCCAGATTACGTCGAACGAGGGCCATCAAGCGGCGCTGCGGGCATCGATACGCGACTTTAGCGCACAACCGCTTGGCGGCGGGCCGGGCACGGCCGGGCAGGCGTCGTTTTATAACACCGGGCACGAGTATCGCAACACCGAAAGCAATTGGCTGCAGCTGGCGTTGGAGGTGGGGTGGCCGGGGTTGGTGGTATTTGCCGCTGTTCTGCTGCTGTTGGGTCGGGAGTTGTGGCTGCGTCGTTCCGAACGGCTGGCTGTCGGGTTGCTCGCCGGATTGGTTGGTCTGCAGTTTGTGAATCTATTGGCCTACGGTTGGAGCGATGACACGCTGGCGTTTGCCTGGTGGGGGTTGGCCGGTGTAGTGCTTGCCCTGCCCCCGGATGCCGGCATGGCTGTGAAAACTCGCACCAAAGGCCGTAAAACAGATGCGTGAAGATTTCGCCAAGATCGTAAAAACCTGGCTGCCGCGGTGGCCGAGCTGCGCGGAAATCGTGCGGTTTGCCAAGTACATGGCCGGTGGCGGCAGTTATTTTGTGATTGGCTATGCAGTATTTGCGGTGTGCTACAGCGGCTTTGGCTGGCCGTGGCTACCTGCCAAGGTCGCGGCCGACGTTACTGGCTGGACCGCGGGCTACCTGGTGCAGCGACTCTGGGCGTTTAGCGACCAGGTGCACCTGAGTGAAATGGCGCATGCCGGGCGGTATGTGCTTATCCAAAGCATCGGGTTTGTGCTGGATTACCTCATCATCTGGTGCTTGTACGCCATCGGCATTACGCCTTACATCGGCTTCTTTGTGGCTGCCGGCTTCTTTACCGTCTGGAACTGGCTGTGGTACCGGTATTGGGTGTTCCCGGAGAAGCGTCTGTAGCCACCTATAGGACGGACCTATAGGTGTGGTCGGTTCTTGAGTTGCAGGGTGCGGTACAATGTAAGCATGAACGAAAAGCAAACAGCTCAACCTACGGTCGCACTCGCCCCAACAACAGTCCGCCCCACCAAAAAGCAGCGTGAGCTGCTGACATACATCGAAGGGTTCATCGCCGAGCATGGCTACAGCCCTAGCTACCGCGAGATTATGAACGGCCTGCAGTACACCAGCGTGGCGACCGTGGCGCTGCACGTGGGCAACCTGATCCAGCGCGGACATCTGCGCAAGCGCGACCACAGCGCCCGGTCGCTCGAGGTGGTGACGCCAAGCGATATTCCGCCGACCCCAGCACTCAAGACCAACGAGGTCAAAGAGGCTGAAGAAAAGTGGCTGGTTGGCAAAGTGGAGCAGTTTATGGCTGAGGCCGAAGCGGTGCCGATCCTGACACAAACGCACCTAGATAATCTGTATGTACTGCTGGGGGCCCTGCGTGTGCTGGGTTTGGACGGCGCAGCGCAGAGCTTTTTGGAGCGGATGACGGCGCTGAAGGCTAAACTCAAGACAGCCGTTTAAAAAGCTGCGTCTCGTCACGCATAACGCTCCATATGGGGCCGCGAATGTATACAAAAATACTATATCTAGCGCCTCGTTTGCCTGCTATGCTACTTGTGTATTAACAAATCAGAGTTGGAATCCCGTGCGATTCGGGAACTGTGCCGCAACTGTAAATTGCCCTGCGTTGTATAAAACACAACGATGGGCGATAAGTCAGACACAACTTGTCTAAAAGTCTTCCGAGCAGAAGCACGCCAATGTACGTTGGCCGCTCGCCCGCCCGGAAACAGAGGGATACACGATGAGCCGAGCAGCCATACAAAAAACAGTCATAGTCGCGAGCGTCGCAATTGCTGCGCTTGGCTTGGGAGGATGGGCGTATACGCTTAACTCCCCTGCGCACAAGGTGACGGTTGTTACCGATGCGCGCGATCACATTACGCAGCTGAGCTACCAGGGCCAGGCGGGCCAGAATGCGCTTGCGCTGCTCAAAAAGCATGCAACCATCCAGACCAAGCACTACTCCTTTGGCGATATGGTCGCGTCGATTAACGGCGTGAAGGGCGAAGGGCCCAAGTACTGGACGTTTTATATAAACGGCAAGATGGCTGATGTCGGTGCCGGATCGTATCAAACTAAAAGCGGCGATACGCTGACATGGAAGCTGCAGTGATGAAAGCGGATCGTTTGCAACTTGCAATTGCGTTAACGCTGATAGCCATTGGGGTGACTCTGCGCCTGCTGCCACACCCCGCCAACTTTGCGCCGATTGCGGCCATTGCCCTGTTTGGCGGTGCGGTGCTGCCGCGCCGGCTGGCGCCCTGGGTGCCGCTGGGTGCCATGGTCGTGTCAGATCTGTTCATTGGGTTCTATGATGTGATGCCCGTCACCTGGGCCTGCTATCTGCTGATCGCTCTGGCCGGCAGCCGTTGGTTGCGCCGTCCGACGTTAGCGAAAGGCGCTGCGGTTACGCTCTCTGCCTCACTGTTCTTCTTTGTGGTGACCAACTTTGCGGTGTGGGCTGCGAGCGATATGTACGCCCATACGTGGGCCGGGTTGGCGCAGTGTTACTATATGGCGCTACCGTTTTTCCGGGGGACCGTTAGCAGTGATGTGGTGTATACGGCGGCACTATTTGGAGTGTATGGGTTTGCGCTGATGGTCGTAAGACGCTCCACACGTGATGGCCTAGAGGGTGTGGCTGAAAATTAATAATGCCGGCGGGCGTAGCAGTTGGTGTCAATCCCGAGATTCGTGAGAGCGACTTCCCCCTTTGGGAGGGAGAGCTCCATGTAGATGACACACCGGAGCTGCCTTGTGTGGTTGACATGTCAAAGTTGCCCTGGGACGAAGCGATATGGCTGCGCGCAGCGGAGTTCACCAGCCGGGTAGCGCTCGATGTAACAGTGGAGCGGCCGATCACACCGGAAAGTGAGACGACTTCGCTGATGGACGCTGTCCATCGTGCTGCTGAGGGTGATGAGCAGGCGCGCGAACTGGTAACCGCGAACGTGCGCGCTGATTACCATGAGCGCAGGGCAAAGGCGGGGATAATCTCGGTGACTAAGATGGGGGTAACGCCGGACGGCCGCGTGACTCAGCATGGTCAGACGGCGGAACGGGTGCAGGCCAATAGCCTGCTCTATGCCAGTCGGCGTCCACAGATGATCGGACGGACTCTGGCAGAGGGCCGGAATATGTTCCGCATACAACAGGCGCTTGAGATGGGCCTGCTGGAAGATCATGCGATCGTAGTAATGTCGCGTGCGGCAGATGACATGCCGGAAGAGGACATGCAAGACGAAGGTATGTTCGTGGACACCATGAGCACGGTTGGGCAGATTACAACAATATGTGATGGAGAGCTGGTTACGTATTGCGTGTTTGTAGCTGGCAAGGCAGATAGCACAAGTCCCCGCCACGATACAGAGACTGCCATACGCTTTGCGGACGAGCTAGGGGTAGACTATAGGGGAAAAACTGCCGCGCAGATCATTGATTCGCCGATGTTGGTGCATAAGAAACTTTTGCCGAACGGCCCGATAGACTTCGCCATTTGCTGGGATGATGCAGCGGGCGGCACATTTTGGGGACTGGACCGGCCGCGGCAGGACTATCTGGAATATTGGAAAGAGTGCCAGGCTCGTCAAGCTGAATCCGATGTTGTCATAC
>CAZRWV010000056.1:0-8009 GCA_964603965.1 uncultured Candidatus Saccharibacteria bacterium | reverse complement strand
TTGTTTAGCACCAACATGAACCGCGTGCAGATGATCGTCAACGCTGCCGTGCACCACGGCAAAAAAGTGGCAATGGACGGCCGCAGCATGGTTAGCACGCTGGAAATGGCGGTGCGCAATGGCTTCATGAAGATTCCGCGTGGTACCTTCATACCAATTGCCAGTGTGGCCAGTCTGCCAGACGACCAAGTGGTCGTGGTGGCTACCGGTAGCCAGGGCGAGCCGAGCAGCGCGCTGCAGCGCATGGCCAACGGCGAACACAAGCATGTCAAACTGCACGAGGGAGACACAGTCGTCCTATCCAGCACGCCAATCCCCGAGAGTGGCAACGACGCGCTCATCGGACAGATGGTCGACAACATGGTCAAGATGCATGTCCACGTGTTCGAACACCGCAACCACGACTTGGACGGCGTGGGCCCGTTGCACGTCTCCGGTCATGCCAGCCGCGACGAGTACGCCGACATGATTCAGATGACCAAGCCCAAGTTCTTCATCCCGATCTACGGCGCTTACCGCGTCAAGCAGCGTCACATCGATATAGCGGTGGAGCAGGGTATCCCGCGCGCCAACACCGTCAATGCGCTGAACGGCGAGGTGATTGCGCTGACACAGGACAAAATGGAAATCATCGGCCAGGTACCGAGCGGCACCATCCTGGTGGATCAAACTGGTGCGATCGTGAACAACGTGGTGGTCAAGGACCGCGTACTGCTGGCCGAGGAAGGCCTGGTAGCCGTAGTAATTACCGTCGATAAGCGCAATGGCAACTTGCTGACCAGTCCCGACATCATCAGCCGCGGCTTCATTTACATGCGTGAGCAAGAGGAGCTGATGAACACGCTGCGGGGCGAAGTCCGCCGCGCCGTCGCCCAGCGCTTCAAGCGCATCGACCTGGACCGTTTCAAGGTCGAGCTCAAGGACCACATCACACACTTCCTGTTTGAGCAGACTCAGCGCAGCCCCATCGTCATCCCGGTGGTAAACATCATTGGCGGCAAGACCGAGACGGCTCAGACCGTCCACCAAACCAAGACCAAGACGGCCGAAGAAATCGCTGCCGAGCAGCAGGCCCGCTTCCAAAAGATGCGCGAGCGGCTGCTTACGCAAGACGCGCGCGTCGACTGATATGAGACACCCGCAAGCGGGTTTCTCATCGCGCCGGGCCTCGGCAAAGCCGAGGTCTCGGGCTGCTCTTCCTGGGCTACACGGCTGTCAGACTTTTAACTGACGCACCGGTCACGCTGCGCCACAATGCTCCTGCATATGAGCACGGAGCTGTGGGAGGGCACGGGTGAACATCTACCGGTTCGGTCATCGGTGTTCGACACCGTGCCGATGGGGGTATTCGGCGAACGGGAAGATATCCGCGGCCGCTTCGACGCCCAGTCGGTCCACGACGCGGCCAGCGTCCCGTTCGGCCAGTTCATCTACGGCCGGCCATTCGATCGCTGGGCGACGCATGTGCCGCGGCAGCCGCTCTATGGGCGGCCAACGCTTTCGCCGCACGCGCTGCTTGATTTTATGGATACAACCCATGGCAGTGTATCGCGCGACCAGGCAACGGCAACGGTGCGCGTGATACACTCACTGCTCGAATCGCCCCAGCCGAGCGGACGGATTGCCGTGTTCGAAGCGCCATTCAAGCGGTGGGTGCAAAGCGACCATGCGCTATTGTTTGCCGCGGCGGTCCGCCGCCTGTACGGCGTGCATGATGGTCGTGATAGGCTGCGCGACGACGCCGAAGACGTCCATGGTACCGAGGTATGGCAGGCCTGGGCCGGCACGGTGCCGTTTTGGCTGATGATTCGGTCTCGCATATCCGGCAAAGAAATCCGCCGCCGCATGGAGGCGATCAAATGCGCCGACCCCAGCGAGGCGTTCGACGTATTGGACGAGCCGTCACTGCAAGAAGGTCTCCGCACCAAGTTGCTGCTGGATCAGGTGGATGCCGAGGGATGGCGTGTTACGCCCCAGGAGCGGTTGCATATCTACGGCAATGTTAATCGCCGTACCGTCCGGCACGACCAAGACACCATGCTGCTGCTTGTCAGGCTGCGCCAGCCGCACCGCCCAGGGGCGTACGCGTCTGCGGTCCGCCATCTGGGAAGGGTGCTGAACTTTGTGCCGCGCCGCTCCACGGCCCCCGCCGATTCCTAACGAACTCACTTTTGCTTCTGGTTGCGTTATACTTTAGCAGTATGGACAGCCAACACATCGTTGACTATATCTCAGGACAACTTCGGGCCGGTCACAGCGAGGCGCGCCTGCGTGAGCACCTGGCAGGGCACGGCTGGCAGCCGGCGGCTGTTGACGCAGCGTTCGAGCAGTATTACCGCTCGGCCATGCCGCTGCCCGTCGACATTGCACCGTCCGCGCGCAAACACCGCGTGCGCCTCTCGCGCTGGACACGGGCCCACTTTATCAAGCTGGGCGTTGCGGGTGCAGCGGTCGTCATAGTCATAGTGGTAGGTTTGCAGTTGTTCCAGCATTCGCAGCCAAAACTACCGGCCCGCAAGCCGCAGGCGCTTGCCTATAAACAGAAGCAGTCGATCGATATCCTGCTGCTGGCCGGGGCGATCAACAACTTTATCGCCGGTCACGCGGGTGTGCCGCCGACAGCAACGAGCGTTACCCCCGATGGCGTGATGGTGTTGTGTGGGACGGTCTGTGATCCCGGCACTGACTCGGTTAGCGCGCTCGCTGCTTACAAACCCGACGGCGTGCGTTTTATGGCCTATTCATCCGGCCTGGCTGCGCCCGACGTCAACACGATGTACATCGTGCCGGATGGTTCTTGTGCCAACGCCAACGAGTTAGGCGGCCAGAATGTTAACCCCCGTGCTATGGTCATCTTGTACGGTCGCGCCGATGACAACGGGGTGGCGCAGCGCTGTGTCACGCTATAACCATAAGCGTCATTGACAAAGGTTGTAATTTTGGCTATAATACTGCTCATGGTTACAGATAGCCATGCTACCGTAGCCGGCCACTGGCGTGATACCGTTGGCCGTACGCAGTAGCCCACATAGTTCTAAGAGGGTATACTGAACAACATATGGCCAAAAAGAAACACGCTAGCAAAAAACGCGCCGAAGTCGAGGATGAAGGCGAGCGTTCACCGTTCTGGGGCATCAGCGGGGCAGTACTGCTCATCCTGCTGGCCCTGTTTATGGTCCTAGGCGGCTTCGGCACCGGCGGGGCGTTGCCCAAGGGGCTGTTCAGCGGAGCGTATTGGCTGTTTGGTTATGCCGCTTGGCTGGCGCCCGTAGCGCTGACCTATTGGGGTATTTATAAATTCAGCGCCGAAGACCACCGCGTGCCGATCGGCCGGCTGTTTAGCATGGCGGCGCTGCTGGTGTTTGCCTCCGGCTGGTTCCACACGGCGTTCGCGCACGGGGCGACGACCGGTTACGTATCCGAAGGTGTAGCCGCTGCTTCCGGCCCGGTGACGGGCGGTCACGGTGGTACGGTCGGCAGTGGCATCGGCGGCGCCATGCTCACGCTACTCGACAAAATCCCGGCCAGCATCGCGTTCTTTGTGCTGGCGCTGTTTGCGTTCTTCTTTGCCTTTGGCATGAATCCCAAAGATGTGATTATGCGCAGTATTGGTCTGTTCCGCCGCCGCGGCGCCGAAGATGACGAAGAGGGCCTGGAAGGCCTCAAGCACCGCGCCGCCGAGCAGGGCTTTCAGCTGAACGAAGGCGTGCCGGTGGAGCGCCATGGTGCTGCCGACAAGCCGGCGCCGCGGCTCACCAGCTTGCGCAACACCGCGCAAAAGCTGTCTGCAGAAGAAAGCCACGCTGCGCTGACTGCTGCCAGCGACCCCGATTGGAAGTTCCCCAGCGTGGATCTGCTCGACCAAAAGCAAGACAAAGCCGATGCCGGCGATGTCGAAAAGAACGCCCGCAAGATTCGCGAGACGTTCAGCAGTTTCAATATCGATGTCGAGATGGAGGGCGCTAACATCGGTCCGCGCGTCACGCAGTACACCATGAAGCCGCCGGCTGGCGCCAAACTCAACAAGATCACCGCCCTGGCCGACAACCTGGCCCTCGACCTAGCCGCCACCAGCATCCGTATCGAGGCGCCGATTCCGGGCAAGAGCGCAGTGGGCATCGAAGTGCCGAACATCAAGGGCGCCACGGTGCGCCTGAGCAGCATCCTGCAGGCTCGTGAGTGGGCCGAGGCCAGCAGCCCGCTGGAGTTCGCCATCGGTAAGGATATCGCCGGCAAGCCCGTGATGGCCGATCTGGCGCGTATGCCGCACGTGCTGGTGGCTGGTCAGACCGGTTCTGGTAAGTCGGTGATGATCAACGACATCCTGACGAGCCTGCTGTACCGCAACACGCCGTCAGACCTCAAACTCATCCTGGTCGACCCCAAGACCGTGGAGCTGACGCCGTATAACGAAATTCCGCATCTGCTCACCCCCGTTATTACCGAGCCCGAAAAGTGTATTAGCGCACTCAAGTGGGCCGTGGCCGAAATGGAGCGCCGCTACCGCACGCTGGCAGAACACAAAGTCCGCAACATCGGCGAATACAACAAGCTCAAGAACGAAGAGGGCATGCCCTATATCGTGATCGTGATCGACGAGTTGGCCGACCTGATGATGATGGCCGCGCGCGACGTGGAAGCGCTGATTGTGCGTATCGCCCAGAAGGCCCGCGCCGTGGGTATCCACCTAATCTTGGCTACGCAGCGTCCGTCCGTGGACGTCATTACCGGTCTGATCAAGGCCAATGTGCCGGCCCGCATCGCTTTTACTACCGCCAGCCAGGTGGACTCTAGGACGATTATCGACCAGATCGGCGCCGAAAAGCTGCTGGGCATGGGTGACATGCTGCTGCTGACGGCCGACATGCCCAAGCCCAAGCGCGTGCAGGCGTCGTTCATTAGCGACGGTGAAACCGTGAAGGTGACGGACTTTATCCGTGAGCAGCGGGCGCCGCAGTACAACGACGAAGTCGTCAGCCAGCCGGTGGTGATCGGCAAGGGCGGCGTGGTGGCGGACACCGGCGCTAGCGGCGATGCCGACGACGACATGTTCCGCGACGCGGTGCGGGTGGTAATCGAAAGTAAAAAGGCCAGCACCAGCTTGCTGCAGCGCCGCCTGCGCATCGGCTACGGCCGCGCCGCCCGCCTGATCGAAGAGATGGAAGAGCAGGGCATCATCGGCCAGGCCGACGGCTCACGCCCCCGCGAGGTGCTGGTGAGCAGCCTCGATCAAGTCTTTGGCGGGGCCGGCGACGCCGGCATGGACGACGAAGACGGCGGCGATGAGGGCCCGATCCAAGACGTCTACCCAGTCCGGTAGCAGCGTAGTGCGCTAGTTCACAATCTGCCTGTAATCATTCCAGGCAGCTGATATGGTGGGTGTCGAATATAGTTACGTTTATATGACACCAGGTGATGAGCCGCTGCGCCGTCAAGGTCCCGAGGTTGGCGGGGCGCAGTTCCCACGGCAGGGCCGTGGGGAGGGGCCGCCCAGTTCGCCTTCGGATGCGCCACCTCAAGCTCCGCCTGCGCCGGGTGAAACGGGCGGTGCGGGCGCCGACGATCAGGGCGCCGGGCGCGCAGAGGCGGACCGCATACGCAAGAATGAGCAGGCCAACCAAGAGCTCATTACCGGCGTCATCACGAACCTGCCGCGCACAGAGCGGGTCGACGACTATTCGGTCGGTGATGCAATTGCCATAGGCCGCTATCCCAGGCGCAGCAGGGCAGGCAGGGCAGTGGCTCGAGTTATCATCGATAAGACGTTCTGGAAGCAAGAGACCAGCCGGGACCAATTTGGGGAACGGCATGACCTGAAACGGGCAGGGCCCCGTTGGAAGATAGGTGAGACGACCAAGGGGGTGCCGCCTGGCACCAAGGACTTCCTAATAGCCGAACGCGGCATCGACGACAAGATCAAGCTGCGTATCATACGGGTTAATGCAGCCGCCTATGACAATGCCCGGCTTTTGGGCTGGGCACAGCTAAGGTTGGGCCTCGGGCGGCAGCACAAAAGGCTGTATGACCGCGACCGGGGCGTTGCGCGCGTGACGATGCTGTCGCACGGTGTGGTCCGCATATGTGTGGAGCATAGTGATAACCTCCGACCCACGCTACAAGATGTGCGGCAGCGCCGGTTGCCGGCCAACCCGGTTGGTACCGAGCTGTGGCCTACCGATAAGGATATGGAAAGATTCGGTGTGCATGAGCATTTGTGGGGCATCATGTACCATCTTGGGATGGAGTGGCGATACGATCAACTCAAAGCGATTTATGACGGGAAGTGGCGAGCGCCGTCTGGCCAAACTGCATAGTTGCGCAGGTGTCCAGTACGGACTATAATTACCTCGCATATGGCAGACCCTACTTCAGCAGAAATAAAACTAGGACCACGCAGGCCGCTGGCAGGACAACTAGGCGGACGCAAGCTGGGCGCCGCTGGCCTTGCTGCAGCCGAGCGCGAGCGTGCACAGGCTATCGCGGCCAATACCAAATGGGTGAGGGACGTTTTGGGAATGCTGCCCCAACCAGAGCGCGGTGCCGACGGATCGGTGGCCATCAAGGCGCGGGACCGCCGTCAGGCGGCCGAACTCGTGAAGCGCACCGTTTGGATGGCCGGACGAGACAACCCGGCTACCGAGTGTCCGTATTACATCATCGGCTGGGCACTGGCCGGAAACGACGATGCGCAGACTGTGGGCAGAGTGCCCGTAAGAGATGCCACGCGCCTAGTGCTGATGGGCAGGCCCGACCCGAGCCAGGATTGGGACCTTCGGCAGGTTGACCTGCCGACGTATCCGTACGAACAGTGGCGGGATGCGGCGCCTGCCGACGATTTCACGGCAGAGGCTGACGGCTCGGTTCTGGTAACGGCAACAACGGCTGGCAGGCTGCGGCTGGTAGACAGGTCCACTATCGGCAGGCACCCTCTGCCGAGCGATCTTCCCGGTGGACACACCATACCTGCAGACATGCTGCCCGCGCCGGAACTGGACGAGCAGACTATGTACATGCTCCGTATCGGAGCAGCCATGCTCATTGTGCCAAGTGCTATTAACCGCTGAAACTTATTTCACTAGATTTCCCGGCCCGCACTGCGATACGATGCACGCGTAACAGAGGAATCTAAGCAATGAGTATCGACAAACAATTACACAAGGCGCACGTGGCGATTTTGCGCGTGCTGCTGTTTGCGCCAGCGGCGCGGTTTGCGGAACTGCAGAAGCAGTCCGGGCTGACCAGTGACCATTTCAACTTTTACCTAAAGCAGCTGCTGGATGAAGACTATGCAGCCAAGACCGATGGCATGTACAGCCTAACGCAAAAGGGCAAGGAGTTCGCCAACCGCTTCGACACCGACGCACGAACGGTGGAACGCCAGCCCAAGGTGGCGGTATGTCTGGTGATCCACGATGGGCAGGGTCGCACGCTGATGCAACAGCGTCTCAAGCAGCCGTACTACGGCTATTGGGGCCGACCGACCGGTAAGATCCGCTGGGGCGAGACTATCCTGGAAGGTGCCGCCCGCGAACTGCTGGAGGAAACCGGTCTGACGGCGAACCTTGAGTACCGCGGCACATACCACAAAATGGACTACAACAAAGCAACCGGTGAGCTGCTGGAAGACAAGATCTTCTTTGTGATCCACGGCTTTGATCCGGCAGGGGAGCTGACCGTTGACTTTGAGGGCGGACACAACCAGTGGATGACGGCAACCGAAATCCGGCAGCTCGAAAAGACGTTCGTAGATGACCGTGCGCCTGGCAACAGTATTCAAGAAGAGCTATTCTTTACTGAGACGCGCCATGAATACGACCCTGAACATATTATTGATACCAGGACGACGCAATTAGCACGTGTGCGGCAGCTGATGGCGTTGTACGAGCAGGGCGTGATACCCCGCCTGGAACAACACGAAGTCAACCCTGGCTTGCCGGTCGGCAGCCGCGAGAACTCCCACAGAACCATTCACCAAACCGGCGGCTACATCGACATTATAGATAAGCATA
>CAZRWV010000055.1:5718-8020 GCA_964603965.1 uncultured Candidatus Saccharibacteria bacterium | reverse complement strand
ACTCTTTGCCCTGCGGCAGATTCCGCAAGCCTTCCTCAATGTAATTCAAGATCTCGGGCGCGAATACATAGCCGCCAACCGCTGCGAAGTTCGACGTGGCGCGTTCCTTGCCTGGTTTTTCCACAATGCCGGTCATGCGCATCACGCCATCGCGCACAAGTTCTCCGGCCAAAATACCAAAGCGGTCGTAGTCATCGTCGTTCCGCGCCGGCACACAGGCTATGATACTGCCGCCCAGCTCGTCATACAGGTCGATCAGCTGCTTGTAGGCGTTCGGCGTGGCCTTGATGAGGTCGTCGGTATATACATAGATGAACGGCTCGTTGCCGATGACATGCGCCGCATTCATTAGGGGCGTGCCGGTGCCGTACGGCCCTTTTTGGCGAACATATAAGAAGTTCGCCATGCCAGCAACTCGCTCGATCTCGTCGATGTAGGGCTGCTTCTTCTCGCCGCCGGCCCGCAAATTCGCCAGCAAATCTTCGTTAGGTAAGTCGAAGTGATCTTCGATGGAGCGCTTGTTGCTACTGCCCACGATGATAATGTCGGTAATGCCAGCCGCGACTAGTTCCTCGACAATGTACTGGATGATGGGCTTGTCCACCAACGGCAGCATCTCCTTGGGCATCGCCTTGGTTTGGGGTAGGAATCGGGTGCCGAAGCCGGCTGCCGGGATTACTGCTTTGGTTACTTTTGCCATTATCTACTTCTCCTTATTCTTTTTGGTCTTGTCGGTTTGCTCCGCCCACTTTGGCAGATTGGCGCTCATAAACTCTTGTAGCGCCGGGCCGAGCTCGTCATGCCGCGCGCCAAAATCTATCACCGTCTTCAGATACTCCAACTTATCACCCGCATCAAAATAACGGCCGTTTTTGATGCGCGCTGCCATTACCTTTTTGCCATCCTTGAGCATCAACTTCAGGGCGTCGTTGTACCATAGCTCGTCACCTTCTTTCATCTGCTCCTGAGCCTGGCGCAAATAGTCAATCACATCAGGCGTCAACAGAAAGCCGCTCACCGTAGCCAAACCACCACGCGCACCCTCGACGCTGCCCGGCTTTTCGATAATCATTTCGGCCTGAATGATGCCGTCTTCTACGTCCGTTCCGGCCGCAAACCCATAGCGAGCGTAGTCCGCGTCTTTGGTTGGTGCAATGCCTGCCATCACGGGGCATTTGTATTTGCCGTATACATCGATCAGCTGCTGGAAGCGAGACGGTGTGGCAGCAATAAAGTCGTCACTCCAGGTGTAGATGAACGGCTCGTCACCGATCAGGTGCGCTGCGCTGAGCAGCGGCGTGCCGTTACCATACGGCCCCTTCTGGCGGACATAGGCGAAGTTAGCCATCTGCGATATTTGTTCCACCATCTCCAGTAGCGGCGCTTTTTTGGCTCCACCCATGCGCAAATTGGCCACCAGATCTTCGCTCGGCGAATCAAAGTGATCTTCGATCGCCCGCTTGGTGCTACTGCCTACAATAATGATGTCGGTGATCCCTGCCTCGACTAGCTCCTCGACCACATACTGGATAATCGGCTTGTCGATGAGCGGCAACATCTCCTTGGGCATCGCCTTGGTTTGGGGTAGGAACCTGGTGCCGAAGCCGGCGGCGGCAATAACCGCTTTGGTTACTTTAGTCATGTGTTTACTTTGCCTCCAATTCTTTTAGAAACTTCAGACGCGTACTAACTCGAGCTCAGGACTGACGCGTCGCTTGGCACGCTGCTGTAGAGCACGCTCATACAGAACCTCGTGCTGCTTTATTATATCCCGATAATCGAACCGCTTCACGTAGTCGAGCGCCCATTTGCGCCATAACTCCCGGAGCGGTTCATTGTCGAGCAGCAGCTCTAGCCGCCGCGCAAAATCGGCGGAGTCGAGCGGATTTACAAGTGATAATGCGCCGCGACCCTGCATGAGTGCAGTGTATCCGGGGTTGTTACCCCCTATAGAGACCAGCCCCGTGGCCATAGCTTCCATCAGCACCAGACTAAAACTTTCGCCAAAAACCGCCGGTGAGCAAAACAGGTTCGCTTCGGCCATCAGTTGCAGTTTGGTCGCGTTGTCCACGAAGCCCAAAAACTGCACCTGCTCCTGCACGCCCAGCTCCGTCGCCAGCCGCTCGAGCTTGGCGCGATCCGGACCTTTGCCGGCCAAGATGAGTTCCACGTCGCCACGATTTGCCGCCAGCCTCGCAAACGCCTGCAGCAAATATTTCACACCCTTACGCTGTTCCAACCGGCCTACGAACAGAATCTTTTTGTGTGCTCCGGGGGCACGGCGCTTAACCGGCCGATACGT
>CAZRWV010000055.1:0-5708 GCA_964603965.1 uncultured Candidatus Saccharibacteria bacterium | reverse complement strand
CGCCAAGCGGTATGTAGTTTATGTGCCGATCGGTAATGGTTCGCAGATAGTCCCCCGCCACGGGTGAGCCAATAATCAGCTCGTCCAGACCCTCCAGCAGTGTACGTATGTACGGTACACCGGCCCGGCCGATAGCTTGGCTGAGCGCCGTATCGGGCAGCTTGGCGTGGAACGTCGCTACATGCACACTATCGTCGCCAGCATCCAGCAATTGCTTGCCCAGGAACGGCACGGCCGGCTCCTGGAAATGCAGCACGTCAAACTGCTCGCGTGCTAACATTGCCGCCACCTCGTCACTATCCGCCACTGTCAGCGACGCCAAGGTGTGTATGGGCGTGCGAAAATCCGTCACCCGCCCCACATACACCATATCCTGTGGATCCATACCCACCGTAGCGATACTTTTGGGCCGGCCGGTGATGATCTTGACGGTGTGCCCACGCCGGGTCAAGCCGGCGTGCATATCTTTTACCACTTCAATTACTGCCCCGCCGCGCGCCATGTTGTAGGGACAGACCATGCCTATTTTCATACCTGGTCCTTCAGTGCCTTGAGTTTTTCGTACGCCATTAATACGGCGTGGGGGTCAGACATGCGATCATGCCTGGCGTTATCGATTAGCTCGTCTATAGAAATCAAGCGCAGTTCGGCGCCCTGATCATCCTCTTCCTCATCAGGTCGCGACCCATCCTTCGATGGCACACAGTCCGTTGCTAAGTAGTAATGCCAAGTGCAGTTATTGTACGCGTCCCGAAAGCTAGTGCCCAAGAATTCTATCCTACCAACTTCGTAACCAGTCTCCTCCTTGAGCTCGCGACAAGCAGCAACTTGAAAATCTTCGCCATCATGGAACCCGCCACCCGGTATATCATCTACCCAACGTTCAGGCCCGGGCCGAAACTGACGAACCGTTACGACCTGCTTGTCGGGGGTAATAGCTATGACCCCGCCAGCATGTGTTCCTTCCTGGAGCCAGGTGGTAAATTCATGCTCCAAACCATCATCGGTACGGAACCGCTTGACCACGACAGCCCGCTTAAACCGTAAACCGACTGGTTGGATAGTGGTCGGTTCAATCCGGGTAAACTGTTTCATATTACAGTCCTAATTGTTTTTTGATAAGCTCGGTAGCCAATGCCGGATTGGCCTTACCCTGGCTCAGCTTCATCACCTGGCCCACCAGGAATCCAATGGCTTTCGTCTCGCCGGCCCTTACATCTTCGGCGGCTTTGGGGTTATCGGCCAACACCTTTTCGACAATCTTGGCGATTTCGCCCTCGTCGCTCACCTGCAGCAGGTTCTTTTCGGCCGCAACCGCTTCGGGATCCTGGCCGGTCTTGACCATCTGATTTAACACCTCTTTGGCAGCAGTGGAGCTGAGTTTGCCATCTTCGACCATCTGGGACAGTTTGGTCAGCTGCTCATCTGTTACGGTGGCGTCTGTAGGTGTTTCGTCCTCTATCTCGTCTTTTTGGGGCTGCAGCAGCCAAAACGCCACGCGTTTGGCATGTGACGCCCCAGCAGCCTCGTAGACACGTTTGACGGTCATAGCGGTCTCTGGGACGGCTATGATATCACTGGCCGTCTTGGGGTCGATACCAAGGTCAGCCAGTACACGGCGATAGTCGTCCGGCAGGGGTGGCAGGTCGGCCTTAACGGCATCGATGTACCCCTGTTCCAGCACAACCGGTGGCAGGTCGGGGTCGGGCATGTAGCGGTAATCGTGCGCGTCCTCTTTGGTACGCTGGCTAAATGTTCGCTGCTTGGCGTCGTCCCAGCCGCGCGTTTCCTGGACGATCTTTTCGCCCTTCTCGAGCAGTTCTATCTGGCGATCGACTTCGTATAGTACCGCTTTTTCGACGCTGCGGAAGCTGTTCAGGTTCTTGGTTTCGGTGCGGGTACCTAGTTGGTCAGTCTTGGACACGCTGACGTTGACGTCGAAGCGCATGTTGCCATAGTACAGATTGGCGTCGCTCACATCGGCGTATTTCATGCGCAGGTACAGCTCTTTGGCATAGGCCTTGGCCTCGGCAGCGCTGTGCATGTCGGGTTCGCTGACGATTTCGAGCAGCGGCGTGCCGGCGCGGTTCAGATCGACCAGACTGTAATCACCGCCGGCCGGGTGGGTGGACTTGCCGGCATCGGCCTCCATGTGGGCGCGGGTGATGTGGATCGTCTTGACCTGGCCGTCGACTTCGATCTCTACCTGGCCGCCCAGGATGATCGGCTCGTCGAACTGCGTGATCTGGTAGCCCATGGGCAGGTCAGGATAGAAATAATGCTTGCGGTCGAACTTGCTGAACTTCTGCGGTTCGGTGCCCAGCGCAAACGCGGCGCGGCAAGCCAGGCGCACGGCCTCTTCGTTCAGCACCGGCAGCGCACCGGGCAGTCCGAAGTCGATGTGGTTGACGAGCGTGTTGGGTGCGGCCTGGCGCGCGTCGTTGTCGGCGCCGCTGAACAGCTTGGTCTTGGTTTTGAACTGCACGTGGCACTCAATGCCAATGGTGACGGTGTATTGTTTGCGCATATCTTCGGTAATCATTACAGTGCCCCCAGGTCTTTCAGCGCGGCGCGAATGCCCACCAGTGCTTCTTTGACAGTCTGCTCGGTGAGCTTGACGTTCGTTTCGTGCACCAGCTGGTTGCGCAGCTTGTGGCCGAACCACACACCGTCGTTATCGGTAATGCTGCGCTGGGCAGCCACTAAGCGTTCGCCCATGGTCTTGCCGCGATATTTGCTTTTCCGAAGCGCCTCGTCCAGCAGCTTGTCGGCGTCAATGATCGCTAGCGGCCAAGTGGCCTTGTCTTTGCAGAGCTTTTGCAATTCCTTCCAGCGCTCCTGGTAATACTGTTGATTGAGCTTGCGCGGCTTGCGGCGCAGCAGCCAGCCAATGCCGAGCACGAGCACGACCATAACGACTACGGCGGCGACTACCGACAGAATCTCATTCATGCCAGCACCCCTTCGGCGGCACGAGCCACGGCCAACAGCTGGCGGTCGGCTTTCTGGGCGGCAATAATCTGCAAACCCACCGGCAGCCCGTTGCTAACACCGCACGGAATGCTGATGGCCGGCGCACCAATCAGGTTGATGGCCACCGTCATCACATCGGCCAGGTACATTGCCAGCGGGTTGTTGGCGTTCTCGCCAATCTTGAACGCCGTGGTGGGCGCAACCGGCCCAACCAGAAAATCGACTTGCTTGAACGCCTCGGCCGCTTCGTTGATGAGCTTGGTACGCACCGTCTGGGCCTTTTTGTAATATGCGTCGTAATAGCCGCTGCTGAGTACGTACGTGCCGATCATAATGCGGCGCTTGGCTTCTTTGCCAAAGCCCCGTTCGCGGCTGGCCGTGTAGCTTTCGTCCAGATCTTTGGCGTCATCGGCCGTAAAGCCGTAGCGCTGACCATCGAAACGGGCTAAGTTGCTGCTGACCTCGGCTGGACAGAGGATGTAATAAACGGCCAGAGCCAATGGTACAGATGGCAGACTAACCTCGGTCACTTCGGCGCCGGCTTCGCGCAGCTTGGCAATAACCTGCTCGACCTGCTCACGGACATCCGCTGCCAAGCCTTCGCCCATGTACTCTTTGATAACGCCGATCCTTTTACCTTTTAGGTCAGCGGCGTCGGCCATGTACCCCGCCGGATCACGTTCGATAGTCGTGCCGTCCAGCTCATCTTTGGCCGCCATTACATCGATGACCAGTTCGGCGTCTTCGACCGTGCGCGCAAACGTACCCACCGTGTCCAGGCTGCTGCCCATGGCCACAATGCCCGAGCGACTCATCAAACCGTATGTCGGCTTGTAGCCCACGATGCCTACAAAGCTGGCTGGCTGGCGAGTGGAGCCGCCGGTGTCGGTGCCAAGCGCGAACGGTGCTATATCGAGCGCCACGCTAGCGGCCGAGCCACCGGATGAGCCACCGGGTACACGCGTTTTGTCGTGCGGGTTCAAAGTAGTAAAGAAATCGGAGTTTTCGGTACTGGCACCATGCGCAAAAGCGTCCAGGTTGGCCTTGGCCACACAAATAGCGCCTTCGGCCTCCAGCCGCTCGATTACCGACGACTGGTACGGCGCGTCAAAGCCCTTCAGGATGTTGCTGGCCGCCGTCGTTTCGGCTCCAAAAACCAGGAAGTTATCCTTGGCGATAAACGGCACACCCGCCAGCCGTCCGACGGATTCGCCCTTGGACACGCGGGCATCAATTGCGGCGCCGCGTTCGCGGGCACGTTCAGCAGTTGTGGCGATGATCGCCTTGTACTCCGCTTTTTCATCAATCGCAGCCAATGAGCGCTCCACCAGGTCAGCAGCCTTCAGTTCGCCCTTCTGCACCTTGGCGGCAATCGCCGCAATCGGTTCCCAAACAGCCATAGTATTTACGCGATCATCCTTTTGACTTTAATCTGGTTGGCCTGCGTTTTGGGCACATTCTTGAGCAGATCCAGAGCCTGGTAGCCGTAATCTTTCACCACATCCTTACGCATCACGTTCGTCAGGCCCGTCACCTGGTTGGTCGGCCGCAGGCCGGTCACGTCCACGCCGCCCAGCTGTTCCACGTACTGCAAGATGGCACTCAGCTCTTCGCTGAACTCCTCTACCTCGCTGTCAGTTAATGAGATCCGAGCTAAGCGGGCAAGCTTTAAGACATCATCTCGCGTGAGTTTTGCCATTTGTTGTAGTATACCAGACTCTAGAGGCAGCGCGCCAGGTGAACCGATCTTACAGAGGAGTAAATTGTAAGAATCCTTACAGAAAACGAGTAATCTAGGTTACAAATCAGCACCGGGAAGCGGAGCCGTAGCGGACCTGATACTCGGGGCCGGCATGAATGTCTCGGCCGAGGTCGATGCCAGCGTGCCATGCACAACGCGCATTGCCAGAACCGTCAGCGTAGCCACGAGCAGCACAATGCCCACACCGAGCCCCAAGCGCCGCAGGGACGCCACGCGGCTGCCTATAAGCGCAATGCGCGGCTCGTGCACGTACGTCCGGTCGCCCAGCGAGCGCAACATGCCACGGATGTGGTATTGCTGGCCGACCTCAAGCTTGATGTTGGTGAGGTTGCTTGACAGGCACAGCCAGTCTTTGTCCGCATCGCGGAAGATGAGCCGCACAACTTTCTGTCCAAGTGTGTGTTCGCGCCGGAGTAACGTTCCGGTAAACGTTGCTTTTTGCGTTGCCGCGTGACTCATGTACTCGCAGTTTCCTCGCTGTCTTTGTTGCTAATACGTAACCACTATTGTAGCTCCGGCGAGGCTGAAAGCGCTAGTACTAAAATCAAAAATCACAACGTTTATCAGCTACTGTTCGGCTTTGATCTGCTGGATCAAATCACGCAGTTCCGCCGCCTGTTCGAACTGCAGGTTGGCCGCCGCTAGTTCCATCTGAGCCGTGAGGTCTTTGAGCAGGCTGCCGTATTCGTCCTTGGGGATCTTCTTTAGGTCGAGCTTGGCACGCTTGGCTTCTTCGCCCACTGGCGCGGTGTGCATACGCTACTCGACGGCTCGGTTGATACCGCGCGGCGTGATGCCATGCTCAGTGTTATAGGCTTCCTGGATGCCGCGGCGGCGATTGGTCTCGTCGATGGTACGACGCATGCTGTCGGTGATGCGGTCGGCATACATAATAACGTGACCCTCGATATGGCGGGCGGCGCGGCCAACGGTCTGGATAAGCGCCTGCTCGGAGCGCAGAAAGCCCTCTTTG
>CAZRWV010000054.1:0-8118 GCA_964603965.1 uncultured Candidatus Saccharibacteria bacterium | reverse complement strand
GGGTATATGCAGACAAGCCGTTTTTTTTTTTTTTTTTCAAGCAGATTATTGGCACCAAGGCTACGATTGCCTTGGCGGACTATGCAGTGGACGGCGATCGTCCAGCTGGACAGGTCCTGAACCAGTGGTATCAGCGGATGGACGATGTGATGCGTAGCCCGGCTTTTGACGGACTTGACCATGAGCAAAGGATGGACCAATGGCTGGCGCTGAACATTGGTGCTATAACCTACCGAAACTGGCTGATGATGGGAGTCATGGGCGCCCGCCTGGCGGCCCAGCACGCTCAACATTCGGGCCGAACACGCCTGGGGGGGATTTTCGTCGTAGGCGGCCTGCACGAAACTATCGGCAATGAGCTGAAGATGATGGGTTGCGATGTTACTGTTGGCGGCAACGACAACGATGATCCGGTTATGGCGAGCGAGGGGTACAAGCATATGCAGGATGCACTAACTACCCTCAGGATGACCAACGAGAGCCTGCGACAGATGGGCTCAGCTCTTCTGTCTGTTCCTACAGAATGATGTAGATAACGCCCGATCTGCGATAATAAAGGAGATGAACAACCCATCTCCTTTTTTGATGATGCAAGACACGGAGCGGCAACTGCGTGCTATCCTCCGCGGCGTTGATACCGACCTGCTGGAGCCGACCGAACAAAAGGCTGCCGCTGCCGTCCGGCGCCTAAGCGCCGACGTCCGGCTGGATATCCGTGATTACGAGCTCAGCGAAACGCGGGCCGAACAACTCAAGTGCGCGGCTACAGCCAAAAAGCGCCTGGGCCAGCTGCAAGCGGCCATCTTGGCCTCCGGCGTGGCCTTTGGTCCGGCGGATGTAGCCCAGCTGACTGCGCAGTTGGAGCAGGTTGCGGCAAACTTACAGTAGGAGGACGCGCACGTGACGGTAAAACAGGCGATTCAACTATTGATCGACCGCATGAACACCCGCAAGCAATTTGCGGCCGGCGGCTTCGGTGTCTTTGAGGGCACAGCTGGTAGCCTGATCCTGCAGCAACGCGACGTGAACGCGGCGATCACGCAGTGGCAAGAAAAGCGCGACGCCAGTGGCCTTAAGCAGGTAGCCGCAACGTTGCATGCCAATGGCAATCTGACTGATGCGGAGTTTGAAGAGGTGATGGGGGTGTTGAACGTGGCGGGATAATGGCCTCAAGCGGCTAGCGCCTGCTCTGTATTGCGCCCACCATGCGGCGCAGATTGTCACGGGCCCGTGCTCTCCGGGCCGCCCAGCTGCGGCTCTCGCCGCTATGATCCCGTGCTGCTACTATCGCGCTCTGGATAGCTAGCAGGCCGCGCTTAAAATCGGCAGCACTGTCTGATAATTGGCGCAGTTCACCGTACAGGCCTCGCTGCACACGTTCGATCCGGCGGATAACCTCACGCTGCAGCGTGGGCTCGTCCCGCGCTTCCCACATCTGGTCAGATAGGCGAGGGGCATCAGGTTCAACGGTCTGCAGGTATTGGTCGAGCAACTCCAGGCCGTAAGCTGCGTATGCCGGTGTGACCTCGTCGGCGATGCCACCTGGCAGCAACACGTCCATATACTTCGCCGGTATTTCAATTTTGCCGTCGGGACGCAGCCCGAGCCTTGGTGTAATGTCAGCGGCGACATATCGTACGTCACCAGGTGTATCAACATACGTCCTTGGCTTGAGGCGTACCTCCATGCCTAACTCTTCCAGGTGGGACACGCAGTAGAGGTGAGCTCTTGCTTCGTCCAGGAACTCGTCCTTATAGTGGAAGCCCTTTTCTGCGGTGTACGCGCTCTTCCTGAGGGACCCATCCGGTTGAGTAAATACGGGACCCAGGTATGTTCGGTGTCGTGGTGTATCGGCCGCCCCTAGGGTGGTGTGCGACACGACAACGGGCTGCTCGTCGCCCTTAGCGTGCCCAAGCTCGTGCAGGCCCTTGACAATGATGTTGCGCTTCCGTAGCGCGGGGATAGGATACTGGATGTCTGCGATAATTATGTTCCCAAACAGGGCCACAGCGTGTGCCGTAGAGGGGTATGCACCGGATGTCTCACCGAGGTCATCAAAATCTTCGCTGCTTAGCACCGTCATGGCAGGCGGCTCAAGCCCGTCCCGAATGGCTATGGCATTGAGCGTTGCAAGCTCGTCAGCGTATCCTTCATTGTGGTTTGGCAATCCTTCCAAGTCAGCCAAGAACTTGTCCCGGTAGGCTTCGGTGCTGGCTCGTTCGGAATCGACCCACGCTCTAGTCACCGGGTGATTCTCGGGAGGCCTGTTGTAGATGACTGAACCCCGCCCGGGTATTGGGCCGGCTTCGTCGAAGTGTACTTGTTCTATGCTCATGGTGTTTATTTTGATGGAACTCGTAGCATTATAGCACAGAATTGTGTCTATGGCAAGTTTAGAGCAGATGTACAAACTTTGCCCTGAATCTGGTACAATAGGCAGCGAGAATTCTAAGCATCCTTTAGGAGAAAAGATGGCACTAAGCATAACCAACCTCAAAAAAGGCGTACTGTTCCAGATGGACGGTGTGCCGTACCGCGTGGTGGATTACAACCAAAAGGTGATGGGCCGCGGCGGCAGCATCGTGAACGTGCGCATCAAGAGCGTGCTGGACGGCAAGGTGCTGGAAAAGACCTTCAAGGGTAACGAAACGGTCGACAGCGCCAGTGTGACCAACCAGGCCGCGCAGTACCTGTATAACGACGGCGCCACGTTCTACTTTATGAACCCGGACACGTTCGAGCAGTTCGAACTGCCGGCCGACATGGTAGGCGACAACGCTGGCTATATGAAAGAAGCCGACACGGTCAGCCTGCAGTTCTTTGACGGCCGCGTGATCAACGTGGAACTGCCCAAGAACGTACCGTTGCTGGTGACGTACGCCGAGGACGTGGTCAAGGGCGACACTACTTCGAGCGTGCAAAAGGACGCTACGCTGGAAACGGGCGTCACCATCAAGGTGCCGGCGTTCATCAAGCAGGGTGATCTGATTAGCGTGGATACGGCTACGGGTGCGTACCGCGAGCGCGTGAAGGAATAGCCGATGCGCGAGCCGGATCAAGAAGCTCTACTGCAGGAGTACATTCAGTCTCTCGAGTATGTGCCGAACAACACCAAACGATCATTCGTGGTGGGTCTGGTGGGTGTAACAGGATCCGGCAAATCGACAGTCGCTAGAAAGCTTGCCGAGAACGCCAATCTTTTTGTGGCAAGCAACGACGCAATAAGACGGTTTTTGAACAGCAAGGGCTTTGAAGGCGATTCGCCCGTGCAGCACGTCTTGGAATACATGGCCGTCGCCTGCGGGGATTATCTAGACGAGAGGCATGTGAGCAGGGTGCTGGATGCCGATCTGTTGATGTTTATCGACACTGCCAGGCAGCGGGCAGAGGAGCATGGCTTTAAGTTTTACTTGGTTCACATCGTTGCGCCCGACGCATTAATTCGGGAGAGGATCAAGCACAGGCTGGAGAATACGGTAGACGGTAGCGGCGAGCACTCCAGGGCTGGCATAGATGCATACGAGAGGCGTCTGGAGTTACACACGCAGGCCCAGCTGCCGGAGTTTGATTTTGAAATTCATACTGACGAGCCGCTCGACGAACAGATCGATCGCCTGTGTCAGCTGTTTGAACGCGATGGAGTGATTGATGTCAGAGAGCAAAAAGTACCGGCTTGATGTAGCCATGGCCGCCCGCGGCCTGTCTGCCAGCCGCTCGCAGGCCGAGAGCGATATCCGCTTGGGTTATGTATCGGTGAATGGCCGGACTGTCACTAAAAGTGGGACAATCGTGGGCGACACCGATGTTATTTTGTCAAAAAATTCTGGCCAATTTGTGGGACGAGCCGGGCTGAAGCTGCAGAGTGCGGCCGCGACGCTGGGACTGGAGTTTGCTGGGAAGACCGTGCTGGACGTGGGCAGCAGTACCGGCGGCTTTACGCAGTTTGCACTGCGGCAGGGCGCTAAGAAGGTGATCGCCGTGGACGTGGGCACGGACCAACTGCACCCGTCCTTGCGCGGCGACGAACGTATTGAGCTGCACGAAAAAACCGATATCCGCGACTTCTGGCCGGCCGCCGGCGAGACCATCGACCTGGTGGTGGGCGACGTGTCGTTTATCTCGCTGCGCGAAATCCTACCGCACGTGGCTGAGCTGGTCGGGCCGCAAGACGATATCGTGGCAATGGTAAAACCGCAGTTCGAGGCGGGTCAGAGCGGGCAAAAGCACAAAGGCGTTATCAAAAACGACCGCATGCGCCGCGACATCCTGCAGGACTTCGAGCGGTGGGCGCTGCAGCACTTCAAGATCATCGCCAAGGCGGACTCGACTATTCCGGGCAGCAAGGGCAATGTGGAACGTTTTTACGTGCTGCGCAAGTTAGTATAGCTGCGGATGGCTGCCGATAAAGGCAAAAATATACACCGTATCGCCCTCCACGTAGTACAGGGCGCGTAAATCTCCCTTTATATCGATGCTGCGATATCCCAGGTATTTGCCGCGCAGGCCATGGTTGCGCAGCACTTTGTCGAACGGGTTGGCGCTGAATAGCTCTACACGCTGCTTGAAATATTCTTTGTCAGTGGCGGGTAAGCGACCGTACTGCTTATCGAAGCTTTTGGTGGTCTTGATAATCATGGCTATTGCCGGTCAAGGTGGTTGAATAGGTCTTCGAGTGTGCTAAAGGGGCCGCTGGTGTCGCCGGCGGCGATCTCTTTTTGGGCTTGCTCGATGATTTGCTCCATTTTTTCGGTCATGGGCTCAACCGTAGCGAAGTGAATCTGGCCGGTGTTGGCTAGCTCGATCAGGTACGCGTTTACCAGTGTGCTGAGTGGTATGCCAAAGCTGCCGGCCACCGCCTGGGCTCGCTTCTTTACCTGCTCATCGACCTTGACGTTTAAAATTGCAGTCTTCATATTACAAAGTATATACGTTGTATATTACGCTTGTCAATGTACTTACATGGCTCGGTGCAAACCAGTACAATAAGCACATGTATTACTTTCCCAACCGCCAGGTGGCCGGCTCATTACTGGCCGATGAACTGGAGGTAAACTACCGCTACGAAGACTGCGCGGTGATCGCGCTGAGCGACGGCGCGGTGCTGGTGGGTGCGCAGATTGCTATGCGGTTGCACTGCGTGCTGACCATGCTGCTAACAGCGCCGATCAAGCTGCAGGGTGAACCCGACGAAGTGGCGGCCATGAATCACATGGGCCAGCTTACATACAACGATGCCTATTCGTCGGGCGAGCTGGAGGAAATCCAGGCCGAAAACTTCAACTACATCGAAGAAGAAAAAACCGCCAAGTTATTCCAGATGAACCAGCTGCTAGGGCAGGGCGGCATTATCAAGCCGGAGCTGCTGCGCGGCCGCAATGTTGTCAACGTGTCGGACGGGCTGACGAGCGGTCTGTCGCTGCAGGCAGCCGCCGAATATCTCAAGCCAATCAAGATCAAAAAACTGGTCGTGGCGACACCATTCGCCAGCGTGCAGGCCGTGGACAAGATGCACATTATCGCCGATGAAATCCTATGTATAAACACTATCGAAAACATCATCTCAGTCGACCATTATTACGAAGATAACCACATCCCGCCGCACGAAAAAATCATTCAGATTATCGAAGATATTATTCTGCACTGGAAGTGATGCACGCGACCGCTCGGTCCCTTACAGTGCATCCCGGAGGACGGCTTCGTTGGCTAGGATGATGTGCGATTGCTCGGTTTTGATCTGGCCTTTGCGCTCCAGCTCGGCGATGGCGCGGCTGGTGGTTTCGCGCGTGGCGCTGATGCTGCTGGCTATATCCTGGTGTTTGAGCGGCACTTTGATGCGCCGTCCCGCCGGCGTGTCTTCGCCGAACCGTCGGGCGGTGGTGAGCAGGAATGAGATGAGGCGCTCGCGCACGGTGCGGTATTCGAGCGTCATGATGCGATCGCTGTGTACTCGATACATGGTGGTGAGCGTGTCGATAACAGGCAGGGCAGCAGCTGGGTGAGTGCGTACAAACTCGGTGAAGTCGCCGCGCGACACGACCCAAACGGTGGTGGGTGCCAGTGCGGCGTAGATAATGCCGCGGTCCTGTCCGGTGATGCCATAGGTCAGGCCCAGCAGCTCGCCGTCTTTTCGGATGATGAGCAAGTTCTCTTCGCCGTATTTGGTGATGTCGTAGGCCTTAACCAGGCCGCGTTCGATGTAGAAAATGCCCGGCGGAGTTTCGCCGGGCCGAATGATGAACTCACCTTTTGAGTAAGTCAACTTTGTACCACCGTAGAAAAAGTTGACGAGGGTGCGCATTTCGTTCGCGTTCGCCAGCATGAGGACATTATCCCATAAGATGACAAGATATCGCAATGCCTATCAGCCTGGGCTGTGGGGCCTACGGGCTAAGGTTACCGGGTGCCGTCGCTGGCTGATGATCCCGGATTGCAGGTCTTGTCTGGGGAGATGGTGATGTCGACCCGGCGTGCTGTTTCTTTGGTAAAGTCGTCGCTGTAATCGGTGCCTGGCGCGGTCATGCTGCTGATGTTAATCGGGTCATCGATGACAATGCGCGAAGCGGGCACGCCCGCAGCTTTCAGGACATCGGCAATCTTTTGGCCCCGTTGGTTTGAGAAGTTCAGATCAGCGGCCGCGGTGGTTGCTACGGATCCTTGCAGGTGAAAGGTAAACAGTTTGGCGGCGTTTTGCTTGTAGAAGTCAGCAAAATGCTGCAGCCTGGCCGGGCTGGCATCCGGATATTGGAAACTGAGTGAGTCGGCCACAAAGAATACCGAGTCGGTGTACTCACTGTCGGCGTTGTATCCGTAGGTGATGTCGGCCGGTTTAGCCTCACCGACGATCGCCAGATAGAACGCGTCGTAGTCCGCATCCACCAGGCAAGTCTGGGCGCCCGAGTTGGTGACAGTGTCGCTGACGGGCGTTTCGGATTTGCTGGCGGCCGGAATGAGCGCAAGCGATTTAGCGTCGCTGATAAATGAGCTGACCAACCACTTGCCGTTCGACTTCTCGACGATAGTACGGGCATATTGGTCGTGGGCGCCGCTCAGGGTGTACAGGTAATAACCCTTGTTGGCGGTAAATGTCTTGCCGCTGCGCTTGTATGAACCTTTGACGTTTGCAGCGATGCTCTTGATGAAGGCCCTGTCGTCATCACTGGCGGCCGTGCTGAGCGTCACTGCTTTGTCGGTGTCGCCGGTGGTAATGGCGTGCATAAAGGCGCTCGACGCTCTGCTGGCCTGCGCCGCCGGGCTAAACCACAGGAACCAGGCAGCGGCTGCCACGGCCACCAGCAATACCACGGCAGTGATTATGCCACCAATGATGAGGCCGGTTTTGGCCGGAGATGCGGTTGGCGAGATGCCGGCCGGTGCTGTTGGTGTGTTCGAGCCCATCATTACGGGCGCTGGTGATACGGACGGGACCGGTGCCGGCTCTGCGGCGGCCGACACTGGCGTTGGCTGCTCGGCGGGTGACTCTGGATTCATAATGGTGGGCTCCTTTGTTACTAATCGTAAACGGATTGGCCTAAAAACTCAAGATGCGCGCACTTCATCCTCGGACCCACGGCCTTGTGAGATATATCTCTTGGGATGTGTGACGGATGTAACTGCCATGGCGGCGGGCACGCGAACATACTGGGGATACCGGGCGAGCTAGCCGGGTCACCGGCGGCTCCGGAGAAGGAGGACGCATGGTAAGTTTGCGAGAGGTAGAACAGCAGCTCGACCGTGTCGGCTGCAACTTTAAACTGTGGGGGCGATCAGAGATCTGCGAACTGGCAAACATCCTGATGCCCGAAGAGCAAATCGCTCAAGCAGTGAACGGGAGCTACGAAGGGGGCTTCGCACTCCTGTGTGTGACCAATTACCGTGTATTGCTGGTCGACCGCAAACCTATGATGCTGACCATCGAAGATATCCGTTATGACATGTTAAGCGAGGTGGATTACAACAACCGCTTGTTCGGTGCCACGGTGCGCCTGTTTACCCCCATGCGCAATCTGGTGTTTACCAGCTGGAGCAGTCTGCGCATCCGCAAGTGTGTGAATTACATCCAACAGCGGGTGATGGAGCTGCGCAACCACGGTCTGACGGCGCAGCAGCTGCAGACACAGG
>CAZRWV010000053.1:0-8126 GCA_964603965.1 uncultured Candidatus Saccharibacteria bacterium | reverse complement strand
GCAGTGACACCTTCCGGCGATATTGTCACTTGCATCTTCTCTGCTGGTGCCAGCACCTTACCCTCTTTTAAAACAGTTACATAATTGTCGGGCGTAAGTGTTGCCGTAAGGTCGCTCGCAGCCAGTGCTCTACGCCGGAACATCAAACGCCAACCGAGCACACCCAGGCCTATACCGATTATTATGGTAACGATCGACCCCAATCCGGCTTTATCTTCCGGTCTAACACTTGGCACAAAAGAGCCGATGACAAGGGCTACGGCAAATGTCAGCAACAAAATACCTATCAAAAACAGAAAGATACCTGCAAAGGCCCCATTCATAGTTTTTGCCGAACTGTTTATTTTTGCTAACGCCTCTCTTTGGTCCATGTTCAGCCTCTTTTTACATGATGCTCATTGTTCACACATTTAACCACAGCCGATTACTAAAAGCACATACCTATGTCCAACTTTGGTCCAAGGCTCCGTGCTTAAGGTGTTCAGCTGTAAACAAACAAAGCTTCAAGGCTAGTCGATCGATCTGCACAGCGCAGTTTCTATGTGGTGCCGGTCCTTATTATCAGGATCTATGGCTGCAAAGCCAGCAAACCATTGCTCTGTCCATCCAGCTTATTTTGGTATAGTTATCATATGCAAATCGAACCGTGGCTAGAGAAATTCCGCGAAGCGTGGGCCAATCATGATGTTGATGCGGCCATGGCGCTGTTTGCGGAGGACGTGGAATATTGGGAGACGCCGTTCAAAAAGCTCAGCTCATTGGCCGAAGTGCGTAGCGAATGGGAAGGTGTCGTGAATCAACATGACATCAAAGTCGACACACGTGTTTTTAGCGAACAGGACGGCAGGTATGCCGTTGCGTGGCAGCTGTCGTATCGGAACGAGCAGGGGATAACGCGTGAGTTGGCGGGAACATATCTGATTGTACTGAACGACTCGGGTCTGTGTACGTATTTTCATCACACCGGGGAGCTCAAAGGCTAGCGCGGTATGTACAAGGTCATCGCCTTTGATTGCTGGGGTACGCTGTTCACCAACACGCAGGATCCGCATCCGTTTGCAGCGTTTGCTCAGGAGCTTGGCCACAAGTCGAGCGACAGAGAATATCTCAAAAAGTTTGAGACGGCCTGTATGACAGATTGCGGCCCAGTGGAGGAGCATGTGGCGCTGTTGCTGGCGGGCTTGCGAGTCGCGCCCGACGCCGACCTGGTACAGAAACTCCAGGATCTAATACTTGGCTCGATCCCGACACAGACGATCTTTGCGGACACTGCCGCGACATTAGATGCTTTGCGCAAAAATTATCGGCTGGCCCTGATCTCAAACACGTTCAAAGAGAGCTTCGATGCTTTGCGCCAAAAATACCCAATCGACAAGTGGTTTACCGACGTCCTGCTTTCCTGCGAGTTGGGCGCCGTAAAGCCGTCGACCAAGCCGTTTGAGGCGTTGGTGGAGCGGACTGGTGTAGTACCGAGCGAGATTTTGATGGTAGGCGACAACTATTATGACGACGTGCTGGCGGCGAACGAGGCGGGCACAGCGGCGGTTCTGCTTGACCGCAAGGGCAGGTTCCCCGACATCACTGATCGCAAGATTACCAAGCTTGCACAGCTGGACGAATACCTCCAAGCCTAACCGCGAAAGCTGCTACAATGGTTTTATGCTACGTTCAACTCCATTTCTACTGTTCGACGGCAATTGTGCCGAAGCCATGACGTTTTACCACGAGTGCTTGGGCGGCGAGCTGACGCTGACCAAGGTTGGCGACACACCCATGAAAAGTCAGTTTCCGCCCGAGAGGCACGAGCGGATCATCAACGCGCGCCTACAGAGCGGTGACCTGGACATATCAGCCACAGACTGGATGGCTTCGCCTGAGTTCGATCCGGTGCAGGGCAACACGTACGCCATTTATGTGACGGGCAACACCTATGACGAGCTAAAGCCGGTTTTTGATAAGCTCAAAGACGGCGACAACAACACCCGGCTGCAAGATCTGCATGAATTGCCATTCGGCATCTACGGACAGTTTTACGACAGGTATGGCGTGCAGTGGATTTTTGTTGGTGACAAAAAGTCCTGAGGCAGCTATTTGGATGCCCCAGCCGGTACGCTTCCATGTATTAGATTGGGTATAATAAACATCATATGATCATATCGATCACCGTCTTTGTCGTGCTGCTACTTTGGTCGGCGAAGTGGGTCGGACGGTGAAGCGCGGAGGTGCAAAGTAACCGGCATGACCTTCGAACGGTTTATTGTAGTGCGCAATCCGGTGAGCACACACGCCAATCGGGCCACACGGCGCCTGGCCGAGATCCGCCGGCTGGCTCCCGATGCCGAGCTGATTGATATCCAAACTCGTCCTGGCGGCCGGAAGGCCAACCGCGCCCTGCTGAGGCGCTATGCCAACAAGCTTGGACCAAATACGCTGCTGTGCATTGTGGCAGGTGACGGCACAATTAGCCTGGTGGCGGACATGTTGTTGTCTGACCCCGACTTGCCCGGGCAGGCACGCCTTACGCCGGTACTGCCGCTCTGGGGCGGCAACGCGAATGATCTAGCGCACATCCTGAACGGCACCGCCGCCCGCAGTCTGCGTACACTGTTGAAACGAGGGCGCATTGTGCCGGTCAGGCCGCTGCAGGCCGACATCACCACGTCTGATGGGGCGCACGAAACACGTCTGGCCGTCTGCTATGCCAGCTTTGGTGCCTCGGCGTTTTCGGCCCGGCTGCTTGGCCAGCAAACCCGTGCCAGTCGTCCGCTCGACCGGCTGTACGGCGGCCGGTTTGTGCGCGAGCTGGTGCACGTGTCGCGGGCGCTGCGGCAAACAACGGTCTTTGCGATCGACGAGGCTGACCACCGCCGAGACGTCTACGAAATGGCCTTTATGAACGGCCCGCGCTTTGCCAAAGTAGCAGGCATTCCGCTGCGTATCACTGATGAGGTGTTCCACCGGGCGACGGTGGAGCGCAAACACTTCTGGTCGCTCATCTTCCGTGCCGCGCAGCTGACCAATCGCCGCGCCGCGCCGCAGATGCGCGGACACGAAGCGGCGTTCACGGTCCATGACGCCACTTGGGCGCAGTTCGACGGCGAGACCGTGCAGATTGCGGCCGGTACGAACGTACGGATTGCGATTGCATCGCAGCCTTTTTATGCGTTGGCTTCGGCGCGCCAGCTGACGCGACAGAAGTAGTGTCATCGCTTACTATCCAACTGGAACGACGGGATTGTGCTGGGGTGGTGCTATGCGGTGATCCCGCAGGTGCTTGTACAGTGCAATTCCGCCACCAGCAATAGCTCCAGTGTCCACGAGAATGTCACCACCTCGCCTAATGTTCGTATGTAATTCAGGGCTGCCGCTCGCAATATCAGCAATCTTGGCCGCTATGTAACCGGGTACATGCGCCAGAGTATTAGCGACGTCACCTATCTCAGCGCCGCCCACGGCCAATCGGCCGGCTAGTGCTACACCCTCCTGAGCTCCATTACCCTGGGCTAGTTCAGTTACTGCATTGCTTACATCGCCCAAGAGGTTATGCGCCAGGCCGGAGCCGCCCTTTGAGCGATCCACGATGTCGGCGCCAAAGACGGCGAAGGCACCTGCGACAGGAATAGCAGCAGCGCTACGGAACAGCCACCTACCAAGCCACCAGACGCGGAAGTTGGCATTTTGGACATGTGTCACGCCATTCTTCGTGTGTTGCAAGCCGTTGCCGAAGCTTTGTCTTACTCTTTGCAATCGTCCTGTGCTTCGTTTTTCCCCTGACATAGCCATACTCCTAATTTATCCGTCGCGTAGTATGGTCCTGCCGCAAGTGCAAGTCAAATGCTGCGGTCCGTAAATATAACAAAACCCCGCGGGCGAGATACGCGGGGTCTTTGTTTTTGCTTCGTGCCCTAACGGGCCCGAGCCTATGTGACACTACGGCCTAGTGCCAGGGACTGTAACTGCTCCGGCCGCCGTAGTAGCCGGGCGCAAACTGGTAATTAACTTGCTGATTGGACTTGTTGGATTTGTTTGGCTTGGCGGTCTGGCCGGTGTTGAAGTTGCGGTAACGTTTGTGCGTGGTGGACTGCTGAGTGGTGACGGTAGCATCGGTCGTGGTGTTGGACGTGTCGGTGGTTGGGTCGGTGCCGTCTGTCTGGTCATCGGTCTGTTCGGGCTGCCACTGCCAGTTCCACTGGGACGCAGGCCAGTCCTTCTGTTGCAGCCAGGCGGCGCTCCAGGTTTGCCAGTCGGTGTTCCATGGCTTCCAGCCGTGGTGTTTTTTGAGCCAGTAGCCCTTGGCGTAGTTGTGGCAGGTGTGCTTCTTGCCGTCTTGGTCTTTGAGCAGCAGCACGTCACCGGTGTCGGCACTGACGTAGGCGATCCAGCCGTCCGCGAATACCACTTTGTACACTTTGGCACCGTCTAGTAATTTAACCTTGGCGCTAATGACCTCCACGTCGCTATGTTCCAGGGCGGCAATAGCGATCGCGGCCTGCAAGTCGGCAACGGTCGGGTCATCTTGGGTGGGGGCATTTTGTTCATCATTTTCTTGCGGGACCTCCTGGGGTTCATCGGTTTGCGTTACCGGCGTTTGGTCGACCGTTGTCTGGTCTTGTTCTGCTTGGGTGGGCTCGTCGACGGCCGGGTCTTGTGCGGGGTCGGTATTGGTGGTGTCTGTTTGGTCGGACGGGGTGTCGTCGTTGTTCGCATAAGCGCGTAGTCCTAGTGGGCCGGCAGCGAGCATCCCTACGGTCAGGCCGATGGCTAACATCTTGCGGCCGTCCTGAGCCTTGAGTTTCGCGATCATGTTTGGTACCCTCCTTATGCTTATTGGCACGGAATATGTAACGAAACTGCATACAAAACGTTACATATTTTGTATAAAAAGATATATGCTCAGGGAAAAGAGGTTCGCCAGCATGTACACGACCTATGCAGATGATATTTATCGATTTCTGTTCGTCCACGTTCGCGATGTGGACCTTGCCGAAGATTTGACTGCCGATACATTTACTAAGGCGTGGAATCAGTTTGGGTCGTTTGACGGCCGGTTTGACCGTGCCTGGCTCTATGCAATCGCTCGCAACTGCTTGACTGACCATTGGCGTAAAAAGCGGCCCGTGCCTCTCGATGAAGCGGTGGACGTGGTGGACGATGGGCCGTCGCCGGACGAAGTGCTGGATACTAAAATGCGTGCGCGGCGTGTGGTGCAGGCCATTAATGGGCTGCCGCGCGATATGAAGTCAGTCGTGACGCTGCGCTTCCTGCAGGGCTTTTCGGTACGTGATACGGCTGACTCGTTGGGATTGACCGAAGCGAATGTACGTGTAGTGCAGTACCGCGCGCTCAAGAAGCTGAAAGGGGTGCTGGCATGAAACGCTCCACTGCGGACCGCGACCTAGTCCGTGAGCTGCGCGCCGTCGGTGTACCGGATGGCGAGATTGCCGAGCTAACGCGCGCAGCACAGCGCTTGAGCAAGCTGAGTGTGCCGGGTATGTCACGCGCTGCCAAGCAACGGGTGGCTAATCGGCTGCCGATTGATATTGACGCTTACGCCGAAGTGCCGCGCCGCCTGCCGTCGGTGCGTTGGGCACTGGCTGGCTCGTTTGCGGTATTGGCGCTGGTGATCGGCATCACCTGGGCGGCGCTACCGGGATCGACACCGAACACCGACAAACCGGCCAAGGGCACGAGCCAGGCTCGCCAGGATCCCACCCCGGACCAGTCTGAACAGATGCTCGAGCAGCACGCTGCCCAGATTCAGGAACTGCAGCAACAGCCCACCGTCGACGAAAAGGCGCTACAAAAGGCCAAGGAAGACTTCCGGCGCAGCTACAACCAATACAGGCTGCTGAACGGCAAGAATATCCAAGACATCAAAGATGCCTGGAAAAACTACGAATTACAATGGCAGCAGACGCAGGCGAACGGCTCGGGCAGCTCGACAAGTAAATAAAGCTTTCAATAGGCGCGGTCTGCTACACTAGACACATGCTCAAACTGCTCGCGCCGCTGCTGGTGCCGCCTGTGCTGAACCGAGCATTGCGTCTGCAGAAAGAACTCGGCTACAAGCTTGGCTTTGCTGATCTGCCACCTGAGTGGCTGAACGGCGGCGTGCTGGTGGATATGACTGCCACGTGGCAGGGTTACGGCCTGCCAATCCGCGGCACCAATTGGTTTACGCTCGGTGCGGTCCAAAACGGTGTATCGACGCGCTTTGTTTCCGGCGATAGATTGTATCAGGCGTGGTTGGGTGGCTATGTGTTCACGTCCCAGGCGCCTCTGGACTGGACGCCAACGCAGTATCTGCGGGTGGCCGAGGCTGACCAGAAGAAGTGGCTGCGTTACTACGGCGTGCCAGAGCCGCAGATGGACTTTGGCGCACCGCATTCGGAGGGCACGATCAAGATTGACGGTGTGGCGGGGCAGTTATACTCGTGGAGCGGCGAGACGCAGAGCGACGTTGGTCCGCGCGCTGGCCGGTTTTATAACCGAGCGGTTATGGACGGCATGGCGTGGATCATGAATCGCCTGAGCCCTGGGCTACACGTCTGCGGCCGCCAGTTTATATCCACCGCAACGGCCAAGCCGTATGAACCGCTGACCATCGGTGGCTACATCGCCATCATGGACTTAGGATCAGACACCAAAGCGCTGTTGTATGTCTGTATGACAAAGCCGAATGCCGGGGATATGCGCGTTATGCGTGATCTGATCACGCGGCATATTACTGTTGAACCTATGATGTCGAAGGAGCTGTAGCGCATGAGTAAGGGGAATGAAATCGACAAGTCGATCGGCTACTTATACATCAACGGCTTGGGGGATGGGCGAACAACACCCAAAGACCGGCTAGTGCGGTGGTGGTGGCGCCGGGCCGGGCGCGTCATCGAGCACGCGCATATCAACTGGTATGACGGTGGGGGTCTGCACGACAAGGAGCGGCAAGTGCAGGAGCATGTGGACGACATGTTGCACCGATTTGGTGGAGTAGCGATGATTGGCGGTAGTGCAGGTGGCGGTCTGGCGTTGAATGTGTTTGCGAGCATGAAGCACCAAAATGTTGCGGCCGTGATGACGCACGCGCGGGTCCATGTGGGCGAATACGACAAGATGGATCGGATGTCGCTGTGGCGCCGTGCTCACCTAGACAGCGATCGCCCAGCGCAAGCTTTTTACGATGGTGTCGCAAAAGTCGATCAAACTACCATTCCTGACTTATCCCAGGATGACAAGGGCCGCTTGCTCGTGCTTACTCAGCTCACCGATCTAGTCGTCGATCTGCCGCTCATGGACATACCAGGCGTGCAAACGCATCGTTCGTTGGCGTTTGGTCATTCCGGTGGCTTTGTTGCCCATCTGTTAGGCGATCGTGATCTGATTATCGACTTTGCCGAAACAGCGCTTTCATCGGCCGCATAATCAATCCGTGTACGTACGGTCACTGCACACGAGTTAGTCGGATGCTATCTTAGAGATAAGCAAACGAGGGTCACACGCTATGACGCAACTCACGATGGACGAGCAGGCGCAGCGGGATCGTATTGAGGGCGAACTGCGGGCGGCCGGCATGGGTCGGATCGGTCTCCTACGGTTTGGGCCACGGTATCTGTATCGCGTGGTGGCGCACGACGAGCACATTACCGGTGTAGTGCATGGCCGTTACCGCCAGAACGACAAAGCCAAAGCCCCGGCGTGGGGAGAGGGCGCATTAGTCGCAACCGATCAACGGGTGCTGTTTCTGGACCACAAGCCGGGGTTCCTGCGCCTGGACGACATCCCGTATGACACGGTCGCCGGCGTGGAAACGGTCTGGGCCTGGCCATGGGGTGGTGTCACACTGTTTACGCGCAACGGTGTATATGCGCTGGAATATGTGCCCAACCGCACGCGGGACCAATTCGTGAACTACATCGAGGAACACCGCTTGGACAAATCGTAGGTTACGGGCTAAATCGATACGAGCGTGACACCGCAGATAATGAGGACAATCGCGAGTGACTTGTGCGCTAGGGTCTTGAATGCGGTGTCTTCTTTGAGCAAATGCGGCAGCCATGCCGAGGCTACGCCGGCCTGTCAAGCTCTGCTTTTCTGTAACACCCCGTCTCTTCTCTTGCGTAGCGGCGTAG
>CAZRWV010000052.1:0-8157 GCA_964603965.1 uncultured Candidatus Saccharibacteria bacterium | reverse complement strand
AAAGTTACGAGACTGGCTGCGGAAATACAAGGCGGAGCATACGGCAATAACCAGCGTTAGTCCGACGGGTATGAGCCAGATGAGTTTGTTACCGCCATACACTTGGTAGATGGTCGTCGTCTGGGTCGTCACTAGTGCGTGGCGGGCGTCCTGGATGATCTGGGCAAGCGGATTCAGGACAAGGAATTTTGCGAACTCATGGGGCACCTTGTTGAGCGTGTATATGATAGGTGTTGCATAAAAGCCGGCCTGCATCGCCACGTCCCAGATATACGAAACGTCCCGGAACTTCACGAATAGCGCACTCAGGAAAAAGGCAAGGCCGATGGCTATCACAAACAGCTCGACGACGAGCGGTATCAACCAAAGCGCGTGCCACGATACTGACACGCCAGTTAGCACCATAAATACCGCAATGACTACAAAGTTGAGCGCCAGGTTAATGAGCGCCGAGAACGAACCGGCGAAGACAATCACATACCGCGGAAAGCTGATTTTGCGCAGCAGATCACCACGACCGACGATTGATCCAACGCTGCCCGTCGTCACCTCAGAGAAATAGTTCCACAGCACAATACCCAGCAGGAGGTAGACGGGGTAGTGCGGCACGGCACTGCCTACTTTTAGAAAGCGCGCAAACACCAGGTACAAAATAACGAACAGGAAGAGTGGCCGCAGTAATGACCACAGGTACCCCAGAACTGAGCCTTGATAGCGGAGCTTAAAGTCGGTCTTTACGAGCTGCTTTAATAGAATTGCCGAGTATCGGTAGCGTTCTTTGAGTCGTTTCACGTTGCTCCCTATTATACCAGTAATCGTCCGCCCGCTTAGCGGCCCATTAAAATTGCGCTACACTTATAGACGATGATTCGCGCAGCCCGCAAACAAATACTCCTAATCCGCAACGCTGCCGCCTACGACTTTGGCGGTGCGGAGCGGTTTCCGGTGTTTTTGGCCGCGGAACTGGAGAAGGCCGAGTACCGCCCCATTGTTATCTCCCGCTCCGCTCAGTTGCTGCGCTACGCTTATCAACAAGGCGTGCAACACCGGCGCGGCTGGTGGTGGAGCCAGCAAAACTGGTCAGGCAAACGCGCCCTGCTGTTTCCGGTGTATGCAATCTGGCAGCTGGCACTATTTGCCTGGTATGTCTGCTTGTTGCTGCGGCTGCGCCCGGACGTTGTACACCCCCAGAGCAAGGATGATTTTATCGCCGCGACCTTCGCCGGCCGGCTGCTCGGCAAGCGCGTTATCTGGACCGACCACGCCGATCTAAAATATATCTTTGCCAATCACCGGGTGTGGTACAAAAACCCGGTTGGCAAGCTGGTGTATGCGGCCAGCCGCCTGGCGCATGTCATCACACTCGTCAGCAAGAGCGAGCAGCGGCTTATCGCTCACGAGCTAGGTCACGAGCTAGACCACGCGACCGTGGTCTACAACGGCGCGTTCGATACCGCCAGCACCGTCCGGCCCATGCCTGGCCAGCCCAAGCAACTTATTTTTACCGCCACATCACGGCTAGTGACCGCCAAAGGGATCGGCGAACTCATCACCGCGTTCCAACATCTGCACGCTACGCATCCGCATACCATACTCTGGCTGGTCGGTGATGGCCCGGAGGCCGACCAGTTCAAGCAGGAAGCGGGGAGTGATCCGTCCATCGTATTCGTCGGCCACTCCGACGAGCCGCTGCGCTATGTGGCGGCAGCAGATCTCTTTGTACACCCTAGTTACCACGAAGGCTTCAGTCTGTCGCTCGTGGAAGCCGCCATGCTGGGCAAACCGATTATTGCCTGCGCGGTTGGCGGCAACCCGGAAATCATCACCAATGGCAAAAACGGACTGCTAATCCCCGCCATGGATAGCGAAGCCCTGGCGACAGCGATGGAACGACTGGCAGACAGCGCCGAACTGCGCCGGACATATGGCGTGGCCGCTCGACACACCTACGAACAGCAGTTCCGGTTTGATACAATTGTACAGTCACACTTTATACCCCTCTATGCAAAAGATTCGAAAGATTAAAGTCCTCTTCGACGCCGGACCTTTGGTTAACGGCAACAAGTCCGGGGTTGGCCGAACCACCGAAGGCTTAATCGCGTCACTCGCCAGCACCTATCCGAACGAGATCGAGCTGGTCGGCCACTATTTTGACTTTCTGGGCCGCAAAAAGGTCACCGATCTGCCGACCGCGCCCAACATCCGCTACCGCCGTACGGTCCTGATCCCCGGCAGAGTCTTTAACATGCTCCGCCGCCTGGGCGTATGGATTCCGTTTGAGCTACTCGTCAAAGAGCGGGGTGACTTCCATCTGTTCCCAGGGTTCATTGGCTGGCCCAGCCTGTTTGGAACCCCGAACGCGCCGTTTGTGCACGACATCACCTACATCGACTTTCCGCAGTACGTGAACGGCCCCGCCCGTTTTGACCTCAAGACCATCATGCCGCGTACTATTCGCCGCGCCTCATTTATCATCACCAACTCCGAATCGTCCAAGCGGGGCATGACGCGCGAATATCATCTGAACGACAAACCGATCTTGGTCGAGCCCATCCCGCCTGTCAACGCACTCACGCTGCCACCCGCCGAGGCCCGGTCTCGTGTGAAACGCCTCGGCATCAAGGAGCCATTCATTCTGTTTTTGGGCAACATCGAGCCACGCAAAAACCTGATCGGCCTGCTACGCGCATACGAACTACTGAACCGCAAACAGCGCAGCCCCTACTCCCTGGTACTCGCTGGCGGCAAAGGTTGGCACGATGATGAGATCCTGGGCAAGATGGCAGAGCTCCAAGCCGCCGGTCTGCCAGTTCACCAGACCGGTTACGTCAGCGACGAGGACCGTGCCGCATTGTTCAGCGAAGCGCTACTATTTGCTATGCCGTCGCACTACGAAGGCTTTGGTATGCAGCTACTGGAAGCAATGACGTATCACACGCCGCTACTCGTCAGCGACATCGCTGTTCACCACGAAGTCGCCCAGACGGCCGCGCTGTACTGCAAGACTGCTCCCGAAGACATCGCCGCCAAGATCAAGCAGCTGGCGGGCGACAACGCGTTGCAGAAGAAGTTGGTTGCAGCGGGTGATAAACGGCTCAAACACTACTCCTGGCACACGGTTGCGATAGAAGTATTCAGTCAAATACGAAAGGAAGTTTTATGAAACGAATCGTTATCGACGCCCGCGAATCGGGTACCTCTACCGGCCGCTACCTGGACAAACTGGTTGAATATCTGCATCCACTACACCCCAAATACGATATCGTCTTGCTAGCCAAGACACACCGCATAGACTATTTGCGCGGCATTGCACCTACGTTCACCGTCATTGAAACGCCGTTCAAGGAATTCACTTTTGGCGAGCAGCTCGGTTTTAGAACGCAGATCGAAGGCCTACATCCCGATCTCGTCCATTTCCCTATGGTCCACCAACCCATCCTTCACCGCGGCAAGGTCGTGACCACTATGCAAGACCTCACCACTATTCGCTTCCGCAACCCCATCAAGAATCCCGTGATCTTTTGGGTCAAGCTGCAGGTATATAAATGGGTCAACAGGATTGCCGCTCACAAGTCGGTCGCTATCATTACGCCAACTGCATTTGTGAAGCAAGATGTGGCCGACTACACGCATGTCGACCCGTCCAAGATCACCGTCACTCTCGAATCGGCCGATCAAATCCCGGACAGACCCGCATCGGTACCAGCCGTGCAGGGCAAGCAATACATTATGTACACTGGCCGGCCCACACCGCACAAAAACCTCGCCCGCCTGATCGACGCCTTCAAGCTCTTGCAGGCCGAACGCCCTAGCCTGTATCTGGTGCTAGTTGGCAAGCAAGATGGTAACTACCAACTGCACGCCAACCGTGTTGCCGCCGAAGGCATCCCGAACGTCATCTTTACTGGATTCGTGAGCGACGCCCAGCTACGTTGGCTACTCGAGCACTGCGCCGTGTACGCCATGCCATCGTTGAGCGAGGGTTTTAGCCTAACTGGTCTCGAAGCCATGATTCACGGCGCTCCGGTAGCTAGCAGCAATGCCACCTGCTTGCCCGAGGTTTACGGCGATGCCGCCCACTACTTCAACCCACTTGATGCCGAAGACGTTGCCGCCAGGATCAGCGACATCCTGGACGACCCCAAGCTGCGAGCTGAACTCATCGCCAAAGGCAAAAAACAAGCCGCCAAATATTCGTGGAAACGGATGGCCGAGCAGACGCTAGCCGTATACGAAAAGGCTTTGCGCGCTTAGTGGACGGCCGACGGGGAAACGGTCAGCAGCTTCTTTAGCTCTGCACACACTCGATCAGCATCGTGCCGGATAAGCGTGCGCCGGACGGCGGTGTCGGCCGGATCTTGCGCGGCAATATCGCGCGACACCAGCCGGGAACCGATCGTCCGGGCATGCAGACCGGCAAAGCCGTCGCGATCAGTACGCACCGGATATTCACCTTCTGCCGCGTACTTCTTTAGCAGCTTGTCGGTAATCGGCTGTGTGTTGTACAGCACTACATCAATTGCCCCGAGCCCCAGATACGCTTCCAAACAGTGCACGTAGTCTGCCACATGCCAGTTGTTCGTCTGTTCCACTTTGTTTACCAGATTGACCACACAGGCCAGCTGCGCTCGAGTACGTCGTAGCGCCGCGGGCACTCCTTCGACCAAACAGAGTGGT
The DNA here is from genome assembly GCA_964603965.1 of uncultured Candidatus Saccharibacteria bacterium. Taxonomy (GTDB): domain Bacteria; phylum Patescibacteriota; class Saccharimonadia; order Saccharimonadales; family UBA4665; genus JAJZCD01. Next base: position 3,480 of record CAZRWV010000052.1, on the reverse strand, counting down.
ACTAGACTGCCGTAGAGGCTGCCGGGGGCGATTACGACCAGGTCGGCAGCCAAGATGGCTGCTTCGGCAGCCGGATTGATGGCGGCCGCCGGGCTCAGCCAGAGCCGCGGAGTGATGCCACGCAAATAATGCAGATCCACCCGATGCTGTCCCCGTACCGTACGCAAACCATCGCGCAGCATCAGCGTATGCTTGTGCAGTGTCACCGGCACGACTCGGCCAGTTACATCTAACAGCTCACCCGCAATCCGGATCGCCTCCTCGAAGTTGTCATACTGCAGCTCCAGCCCCGACAGAATAATATTGCCCAGTGATTGGCCCTTCAACCGCCCGTGAGCAAATCGATACCCAAACAGATCGCGCACCTCGGGAATATTGCTGAGCGCCACCAAGCACTGCCGCACGTCGCCTGGCGGTAATACGCCTAGTTCATCGCGCAGCACACCAGTCGAGCCGCCGTCGTCACTCATGCTCACGATTGCCGTCACATTCGACGTCAGCTTCTTGAGACCCTGGAGCAGGGTAAAGCTACCGGTGCCGCCGCCCAGGAGTACGATGTTGGGCCCACCCTCCATACGCTACACCGCCAGTTTTAGCACAATACGCCGGTCGCGGCCCTCACCCACCGATTCGCTGACTAAGCCAGCGTCGGCCGCTACCTTGTGTACCACCCGGCGGTCAGCGGCGTTCATCGGCTTCAGCTCGTACGATTCACCGGATTGCTGCACTTTCTTCACCCAGTCCGCAGCCGTGTCGGCCAAACGGCCAGCGCGCTGCTTCTTGTATTCCGCCACGTCCACGTTCACACGCGTGATTTCGTAGCCCTTGCTCTTGAGCGCGCTGCTTACCATAAACTGCAGGGCACGCATGGTTTCGCCGCGCTGGCCGATCAAAAAGCCGTTCAAGTGCGTACTGGGAATGTCGAGTTCGATGACTTCGCCGTCTTCGCTCGTGGCATACACATCGGTATTAAGCCCAAAGAACGACAGCAAATCTTCCAAATACTTCTTGGCAAACTGGATGGACGCTTCCATAACGACTACTTCCTCCTTTTTTTGGATGCCTTCTTGCGTTTGGCGGCTTTTGTGACGCCCGGCTGGGGCTGTGCAATCACTTCGGCTTCGGGGATTTGCGACACGTTCTTGCTGGCGCCGCCGGCTGAGTCGGCCAGCTTTTCCATATCCTGTTCATCTTCGCGCAGGGCAATGGACTGCTGGATATAGGCCACGATGCCGCCGGTTACCCAGTAGAGGCTCAGTGCTGCTGGCAGGTTAATAGTAAACAGCAGCACCATCACCGGAATGACGTATTGCATGTTGCGGCTCATGGCAGCGCTGACCTCTGATTGGTCGGCCTGCTGGCCTTGGCCGGCCGACTTTAGGATGTCGCGCAGCTTGCGGGCGGTCTTGTCGGTGGGCATCAGCTGGCGACTGGTCATGAACTGAATGGCAGCGCTGGCGACCACCAACAGCAGGGCAGGCAGGTAGGTGCCGGCAGGGCCGAGGGCGCTGCGCGACAGGTCAACCAATCCGAAGAGAGTGTTATCGAAATCACCAGGGTGATGCACCAGGTGCTGCAGCCATGGCAGGTGCTGCAATGCTGGATAGGCAAAGTTGACGATGTTTTCGGGGTGGTGAATGACTCGGTTCAGGCCACTGTACAGGCCAAACAAGATAACGATCTGGATAATCAGCACCGGCAGCGTACCGACCGGGTTGATACCCCGCTCCTTGTACAACTCCATCATCATCAGGCTTTCCTTTTGACGATCGCCCTTGGACTCTTGCTTGATGCGCTTGAGCTCGGGCTGCATGGCTCGCATCAGTTTGGTCTGGCGCAGCTGGCGCTTGACCAGCGGCCACATCAGCAACCGTACGATAATCGTAAAGATAATTAAGCTCACACCAAAGTTGTGGCCCGGTATCAGCGCGTACACTAGCACGAGCAGGTTAAAAATCGGTTGAACTATCAGATCTGTAAACATGGCACCTCTAGCAGTTTTGCATTATTCCTTAGGTTCTACTATAGCATGGCGAGCCGTGTCGGCCGAAGTCAGTTTGGCTTTTTGCATGATTTTACCGACCTCGGTGTCCAGATCGGCGGGCGGCATAGTGGCAACGCGTTCGTCGTACACCAGCAGAGCTAGATCATAGGGAGTAGTGAACGAGATAGACAAAATACGAACACGCTCATACAGCCGCCGTCTGATGCGATTACGCACCACGGCTGATTTGCTGACTTTGCGGCTAACAACAATTGCCAGCCGGTACGACGAACGCTTGGGATTCGGCGCATAGCGCAAGCTGAGCGCACCGGTTCGAGCCGAAGCGCCGGTGCGTAGCAACCGCTGAATGCCCGCTCGGCCATGAAAGCGATTCGTTCGTCCAATCATCGTGCTGGTTCCGATTACTCATTCAACATTTTGGTTGAATGTATTTTTGACACGCTGCTACAGGGGCGGCCTAGTGAGTCAGACGGGTGCGACCCTTGTCGCGACGGCGCTTCAGCACCAGGCGGCCGGCCTTGGTTGCCATGCGCTTCAAAAAGCCGTGCTCCTGTGAGCGATGGCGTTTCTTGGGTTGAAAGGTTCGTTTTGGCATCTGCTTGCAATCTTTCTCTTACGTATTACTGTTCTCTTGGACACGAGTATAGCATACCGGCCCCTGTTCGTGCCAGCACCCTTCCCTGTCTGTCGCTTGGTATATACTAGCAACTTTTCCCCATTTATCCAAGTATTTTCCACAGTTTAACAGATGGGGCGCGGCATTGTGGAAAACCCTACCCCCTACCCTGCCACCCCTCCCCTGCCGAAATAGTTGTAAAAACTATTGTGGAAAACCGACCAAAGCCTAGCGTATAGTTATACACAGTTTATGAGCGCACAGAGGGTAGCAAGGAGTTAACGTACGTGAACCAGGATAAGTTGTGGCAGGCCGTACTCGGTGACATCGAGATTACACTTTCGCGGGCGAATTATGTCACCTGGTTCAAAAACACCCAGCTCCTCAAGCACGATACCGACAAGCTGGTAATCGGTGTGCCGAACGTCTTTATCAAGCAGCAGCTAGAAAAAAAGTATAACGATCTGGTCAGTGACACGCTCAAGAAAAATGGTGTGCTTACATCGGTGGTGGAGTACAAGATCCAGAGCCTGGTGCGCCGAGCCGAGCCCGACGAAGCAATCACCCTGCCGTCGCCCGCACCCAGCCACGCACAAAATCAGGCAGCACCCCAACCCGCCTTGCGCCCAGCAGCGAACAGCCTGGCCCACGCCTATCGTCAGGGACTAAACGAACGTTACACCTTCGACAACTTCATAGTCGGCAGCGGCAACGAACTCGCCTATGCGGCTTGCCAAGCCATCGCCGGCAGCCCGGGCACCAAGTACAACCCACTATACGTATATGGTGGCAGCGGCATTGGCAAAACCCACCTCATCCAGGCCGTCGGTAATGCCGTTCTGGCCAACCGGCCCGGCTC
>CAZRWV010000051.1:0-8219 GCA_964603965.1 uncultured Candidatus Saccharibacteria bacterium | reverse complement strand
GCTGCTCGTACAGCTTGCGGCCAGCCTGACCAACCGCCTGCAGCTGCTTAGGGTGGTCGTACGCCCAGACAATGGCCGCCTCCAGAGCCGCCACGTCGCCCTGCGGCACCACCAGACTGTTCTGTTTATCAACAAATGCTGTGTTCACGCGATTACGGCCGATCAGCACCGGCCGGGCAGCGGCCAAGAACTGAAACGTTTTGGTAGTGATAATGAATTGGCTCTGCGATGTATCGCCAAACGGACCGCCCACGCACACGTCGGCTTTGTGTGCATACTCGGGCAACTCTTCGTATGGAAACCACTTGTGCAGCTCCAGCCGAGCACCTTTGCGCCGGGCCGCCTCGTAGAGCGCTGCCGACTTACCTTTGTCGCCGCCCACCACGAACGTCATGTCCGGATAGCGCTTGCTCAGCCGGGCGGCAGCATCCAGAAAATGTTCTAGTCCGTGCAGTTTTGTCATCACGCCGTAATAGAACACGGTGAAGCCACGGCGCGGCACATCTGGCCCCGGGTAGAACATATCTTCTTCGGCACCGATCGGGATGGTAACGAAGCGATCGCGCGGTGCGCGGCTCAAGTCCGACGATAGCTCGGCGTGGGCGTCGGTGTCCGCCAGCACAAACCGGCAGCGGCGTACCAGCCAGCCATACCAGACGCGGAATAAGCTGTCCAGCGGTGTCCCGGCCCGCAGTTTGCCATGTTCGCGCAGGTATGCCACGGCGTTCACCAGTTCGTCAAAAATCACCGGTTTGTGGCCGGCTAGCAGCAGCGTGAGTGGCAGCATCTCGTACCCGCGGAAGGTAAGCACATACACATCGGGCCGATGGCGCACCCACGCCCACACCAACCGGCACGGCACTTCCACGTAGCGCAGCAGGCCGCGCTGCTTGTTTTTGATGACCAGGGTTTCCACGCCCTTGCAGCGCGCCAAGCCACTGCGCAACAGCCGCGGCCGAACATGCGTTTCCACCTGATCGTAACAGGTAACAACGGCAACTTTTAGGCTACGAGCTGTTTGCTTTTGACGCATCCTTTACCGCTCCTTAGGCTTTGGGGTCTTCCAGTTTGGGGAACAGCGTACCCTCGATCGGCTTCACAATCCCCGTCTCGAACACGCCCTTGATCTTGGCGGCGCTGGTTGGCAGGAACGGCACCAACAGGTCAGCAATCTGCAGCAGGTCGCCCACTTGCTGGGCCAGCACTTCGCGCAAGTGGTCTTCGTCGCCGGTCTTGGCAATTTCCCACGGCTTTTCTTGGTCGATGTACTGGTTGAGGCCGCGGACTTGCTCCCAAACTTCGTCGAGCGCGCGGTCGAAGTGGCAGTTGTCGATGGCTTGTTCGTAGGCGCCAGTGTCGTGTTCGGCAGCCGGGACATCACCGATCATGCCGCCCTGGTATTTCTGGATCATCGCGGCGGTGCGCTGTACCGCATTGCCGAGCTCGTTAGCCAACTCGTTGTTGTAGGCCGCCTCGAACGCAGCCCAGTTAAAGTCACCGTCTTCGTACGACGGCACATGCCGCAAAAAGAAGTAGCGGAAGGCGTCGGCGCCGTATTTGCTCACGATATCCTCGGTCGCCAACACGTTGCCTATAGTCTTGCTCATCTTTTGGCCGTTCACGGTAATGTGCCCGTGCACAAACAACCGCTTCAACAGTGGCAGGCCAGCGCTCAGCAGCATTGCCGGGTAAATCGCGGCGTGGAAGCGCAGGTTGTCTTTGCCCACAATCTGCAGATCGGTTGGCCAGAACTTCTTGAAGTCCTCGCCGTCCGGATAGCCCAGCACGGTGACATAATTGAGCAGCGCTTCGTACCACACATAGATCACCTGCGTGCTGTCGCCCGGCACCGGAATCCCCCACGGCAGCTTGCTCTTGGGGCGCGAGATGCTGATGTCAGTCAAGCCGTCCTTCAATACGTTCAGGATTTCCGTTTTACGATGTGCTGGCAGCACCTCAAACTCACCCGACTCGATCAGGGCGATCAGCTGGTCGGTGTAAGCGCTGGCCTTGAAGAAGTAGTTTTCTTCCTCCAGCTTTTCGTACGGTTTGTTGTGCAGCGGGCAGACGCCATGGTTTTCTTTGACTTCGGTTTCGGTCTTGTATTCTTCGCAACCCACGCAGTACCAGCCGATGTACTTGGATTTGTAGATATCTTTTTCCATCTGCTTCCACAGTTTTTGGACGCCCTCGATATGCAGTTTGCTGCTGGTGCGCGAAAAATGGGTGTATTCGGAGCTGATGAGTTTGTGACCGGCTTCGATGAGCGGCACAATCTTTTCGACGTAGTCTTCGGGCTTAACGCCGGCTTCGACCGCCTTTTCGTAGATCTTGGAGCCGTGCTCATCGGCGCCGGCGTTATAGGCCACCTCGAATCCCTGCTGCCGCTTGGCGCGGGCTATAGTGTCGGCATACAGCCAGTCGATGGCGTTGCCGATGTGCGGGTTGGTGCTAGCATATGGAATAGACGTGGTTACGTAATAGTACTTGTTGCTCATTGGTTCTATTTTACCTTATCTGTTAGCTAATATTAAAAACCTCCGCTTGAGCGGAGGTTGGCTTGTCTGGTTGATTGATTATAGGGACATGCGCAACATACCGCTCTTGCGAGTGGGCATCATCATGTCCATAGCGGCGATATGGTATGTCATCGATGGTGATTGTAGCATGCTTGAGCGCAAATGCAAGTGTAGGCACAACGGCCTACTACTGCAGTAGTTTCTCGACCTCTTTGCGCTCCAGGTCGTCCAGCTGTGTGAACAGATCACGCTCGTACTGTTCCGACACCTGATACAGATAGTCGTCCTGTGCCCGCGGAATGACGTGGAATAGCACATGATCAGCCTTCAGACGGCTGGCCGGAACAAACGGGCGGTAGTTCTGGCGGATGTCCACGCCGTCGCCCAGCTTGCCCACCACGCGCTGTTCTACAAAAAATATCAGCTCAAATACGGCGCGCAGCTCCTCTGGCGTCAGCTCCCACGGCTTTTCCAGATGACGCTTGGGCACCACCAAGATGTGGCCCGGCACTTTGCGCGGGTTACTCAGAGTAACGTAGGCATGCTCGTTGGCGCGCAGCACGCCCCCGGCAGGGTCACAAAACGGGCAGTCAGATGTATTCATGATGATCTTAGTGTAGCGAGTTTAGCTGCAGATGAACAGCCGCTGCCAGTCCAACGGCCGCTTCTCCACGAAAAATATCTGAAACATTTTTTAAGATTTAAGAATCGTTTAATAATTTGCCGCTATACTGTGCAATAGAGAGAACTTTTTCAATGAAAATACTGATTGTGGAAGATAGCCGACTTGTTGCCCACAGCGTGAAGGCCCTGCTGGCCAAGCAGTATGTTGTTGACGTGTCGTACACAGGCCAGGAAGGGGTGGAACGGGCCTTCATGAGCGACTACGACGTGATCATTCTGGATCTGTCACTACCGGATTTGCCGGGCGAAGAAGTTTGCCGGCGACTGCGGTCGTTACAGATCAATACGCCCATTTTGGTGCTCTCCGGCATCAGCGAGACAACCAGCCGCGTGAAGCTGCTGGAACTGGGCGTGGACGACTACATGACCAAACCTTTCGACGGTCAGGAACTGCTGGCCCGCATCCATGCCCTGATCCGCCGCGCCACCCAGCCGACGGCCACCTCGGAAATCCGGATCGGTGATCTGGTGGTGGATACGTCCTTACGCACCGTGCGGCGGGCCGGCGATCCGATTCCACTGCGGCGCAAAGAGTTTGACATCCTGCAATACCTAGTGCAAAACCGCGGCCGGGCGATTAGCCGCGAGATGATTTTTAATAACGTGTGGGAGTCGGGCACCGAGGGTTGGAACAATACCATCGATGTCCACATCAAACACTTACGCGATAAAGTTGATAAACCCTATAACAAAAAGCTCATCAAAACGGCATACGGAGTAGGGTATATGGTCGATGAGACCACCTAATATCAACTAAACTAGGGGGAGGGCAACAGCCATGCAAAAGACTCTTGCTGCCGTTCTAACCGACGCTTCGGCGCGGCAGGACAGCACAGTCGCGGCTAAGCTCGGCACAGAGATGAGTGCCGGCTATCCGTGGTACACTGTAGCGGATAAATAGTCCGCTCCACACAACTTCAACCTAACTCACTGCTTTGACCGCTTTACAGCCATCCACTCCGCCAACCAGAAACCGGCTCTACACCCTATTCGTACAGCCGAGACAATCTGTCCAAAATCTGCGCAACCGCGAAGTTGTGTTGAATGTGGTTTTGATTGGCACGGGATTGCTGGCCTGCGTTTTACTAGCGCTCCTGCTAGTAAGCGTGCTTGCACAAGGACACACGGAGGTGGTGGGCAGAGTCGTGGTCGCAGCCGGCGGAGTAGGGTTTACGGCAGCTTTGTTGTGGCTGTCGCGCCGGCTGCATTATAAACTAGCCGCTTATGCCTTGACTACCTTTTATTTTTTGTTGGCGATTGGTAGCGTGGCGTCGTGGGGCATCGGCAACACGTTTGGTATCTTGTTGCTGGGCCTGAGTATCATCCTGGCTAGCATCGTGCTGAGCGCGCGGCACGGTCTGTACGCTACCGCGCTTGCGGCAGTTGCGCTAATTGGTGTTCAAACCGCATCCGAAGCCGGGTGGATTACCGTACCCACAACGCTTGATATGACCGTCACCATGGGCAACGTGATATCGATCATCATTATCTTTGGCCTGATCGCCGTTATATCGTGGCTGTTTGGCGCACGCATGGAACATTCGCTAGCTGCCGCCGAAGCCGCCGAAGCCGCACTGGAACACGAAAAAAGTCTGCTGCAGACCCGGCTGCAAAAGTACGCCCAGCGCCTGCAGCGAGCCCAGGTGGACGAGATGCGGCAGCTGTATCAGTTTGCTGAAGTAGGACAACTGAGCACCTCGCTGCTGCATGATTTGGCCAATCATTTGTCGGTGCTGAACCTGGAAATCGGCGGCATGCACGACCAGCAGCAATCACAATCGCTCAGCCGCAGCCGGGCGATCGTGGCTCAGCTGGACATGATGCTCGACGAAGTCCGCAACCGGTTGGCCGGCCAAAAGACGGTGCAACCATACAGCCTCGTCAATGTGATCAGCGAGGCGGTGTTACGCTGTCTGCGCAACTACCCCGACGCCGGTGTGCAGATCGATTGGCGCGTGCCGGCCAACACCAAGCCGTTCGACCTGGTGGGTGATCCGCTCAAATGCAGCCAGATTATCGCCATTCTGCTGCGCAACGCTTGCGACGCCTATGCTGCCAGATCGGCAAAGGAGGCCGACAAACCGGCCCGCATCGAGATCACCGTCAAGCGCGTTGGCGCACAGGTGCAGATCAGTATCACGGACTGGAGCGTGGGCATCCCTGCCGACAAGCGCCAGGCCATCTTCCGGCCGGCATACACCACCAAGCGTTCGGGGATGGGCATCGGCCTGTATTTGGCACGTCAGATGGCCATTACCGAATTTTCGGGCAGCCTGCGGCTGAGCGACGCTACCGACCGGACAGAGTTTATCATAACGCTGGCGGCCGATGGGCGCTGAGCTGCTGCTCTACCTCGCCCTCGTCCACTCCGCTCTTGAACCATTGCCCAAACAAGCCGATGACTGGCTGCCGTTGGTCGGTGGGCTGTTGAGCAGTTTGCTACCCAGTGCGACAGAACCGTCTGGCGGCTTGGAGCCGCTACGCGCCGAGCTCGCGCACCGCCTGCGCGACCGTGCCACCCATGCATGGCTACGCCAGGCCGATCTGGCCGAAGTCTGCGCCGTGCTCGACGGCCTGCACAGTTATGATTCCGCGCTCGTAAGCGGCGCCGATCTGGCCATATTCATCGAACGCCTGCTCGCGGCCGAAGCCGCCGTCGGCGGCCCGTATCGTGATGCCAATGGCTCGCTGCAACCGCTTACCAACGCGTTAGTAGATCAGTGCCTAGTCTGGGCAGCGCAGCCGCTACCAAATGTTAGCGCCTATTTGCAGCGCAGCGGCGGCATGCTTGCCGATCCCGATCTGTCAGCCGCCGAACGAACACTGCTCTACGCCCTGCGGGCTGATGATGGCGGGCGTAGCACTGCCCGGACCGATCAGTTGCAACAGCACGCTAGATTGTTTATCGCGGCCCTGGCCGCCCAGTTAGCCTCAGCGGCAGACAACCCCGCTACACCCGGCCCAACACCGGACGCCGATCCAGCCACCGCCCGATATGTGCGCACCGTCCACGCTTATGTGCTCGACCTACCCACTACCGCCGAACCGTTCGCCAGCAAAACACGGCAGATGCTGGAGCAAGTGCTGCACGTGGACCGCCACCACGAAATCACCGGTATTGCCTGGATGTATGGCCTGGCGCGGCGGGATCCCATCCCGCGGGACGAACGCACGATGTACGAACACTTTGGCACCGCCAACGTCTATGGCTGGGCTGCCTACACCATCTACGATGACTTTTTGGACAAAGAGGGTGACTCCAGCATGCTCGGCACAGCCAATCACCTGGCCCGCGCCATGCTGCGCGAGTACGCTCAGGCCATCCCAACGGCCGCGTTCCGGCGTTTTACCGAAGAAACGCTGACCGTCGTGGATGTGGCCAACACCTACGAAACCACCCACCTGCGCTTTGCCGCCACCGGGCAGACAGTCACGATTGGGGCGCTGCCCAACTACGACACCGCGTTGCTGGCCGACCGCACGGTGCTGCACATCATCGGGCCAATGGGCGTGCTGACCGCCGCTGGCGAACCGATCGGCAGCGATATCTGGCAGGCCACGCTGCAGGCCTTCCGCAGCTACCTAATCGCCCGCCAGCTGAACGACGATCTGCACGATTGGGTCAAAGACCTGCGCGTCGGCCAGATCAGCTACGTCGTGGCCGCTATCTTACGCCACCTGGGCACCCCGCCCGGCGTCTACCGCCTGGACGAGCTGATCGACCTGGCCCGCCCCCAATTCTGGCAAGCCGTCTTGCCAGCCGTCTGCGATACCGGCCTTCGCCACATCGCCGCCGCCAAACAGTTACCCCTGCCCGACCCCACCCGTTTCGCCGGCAGCCCGCTCTGGCAGCTGTTCGACCGGGTGGAGGCGTCAATGCACGCTGCGCTACAGCAGCGGAGCGTTAGCGCGGAGTTTGTGCGGGAGCTGCGGCTGTAACACGCCTATAGTACCGATGGTATGATATCTGCATGACGAATGAAACTAATCTCAGTACGGCGCCAATGGCAGAGGCCATACGAGGCGCTGCGGAGTTCAACGAGGGGCAAGAAACAGCATTGGTGCGTCGTGTAGGCAATGACGTCGCCCGTCTGCTAGAAGCTGGCGGTTTGGATGGTCGGTTGTTGGATGCTTTCCGTACACATATTGTTAGCGAGACGGAGGTTACGTTTGATCGTGCAAATGACGGCGACAAGTCATACATTGAAGTAGCTTTACCATTGAGAATGTCAGACTCAATATTTTCATCCCAGCTAGTTATCGGCAGGAAAAGTGTTGAGCGATGGGCCGGAATCCTAGGCACGGCTTTTGGGCAGCACGGAATCCAGCCGCAGTATCCCGAACAAACGTACGATATTGCCAATGTTTGGCTAGCCGTACACGAGCTGGGACATGGCCTGGGTACCATGTACGAATGGCTGCACCGCGTCAAATCTTCATATCCATACGAAGAGCGGTGGGATTATCCCATTTCGCCAAGCGATTTCCTCATGGCACATCCTGAGTCTGCCCTAGCGCCCCATCCCGATGACGCATGTCGAATTGAGCGCGAACGTCAGGCGGAAGGCATAGGGTCGTTATATTTACGCCAGGTATTAACAGAAATCGGCATAGCCGATGAGCGTCAAGCCACCCTGGTCGTTGAGGCGGCTCGCGCCACAATGGATGAGCGTGCAGCCCCTGCACGATCTGTGCTGCGACCCGATGTCAGTCTCGCCGAGGCAAACTTAGATAAGAATCCGGAGGATAGACATACCGGAATCATCATTGGCTACGCGAATCCCTTGAGCATCGAGGAACTGAGGCAGCGTTTTGCTTTGCGCGAAGAATCGCTATTCTCATAGCCTAGGATCAACCGCCAGCTCTGCCCGCACCAAAGAAAAACGACGCTTTCGCGCCGAGCTTTCGTTATTCGTACTAAATTGGTGCGCGGGGCGGGAATCGAACCCGCACGCCTTTTGGGCAACTGATTTTAAGTCAGCACTGTCTACCTAGTTCCAGCACCCGCGCGTGCCC
>CAZRWV010000050.1:0-8298 GCA_964603965.1 uncultured Candidatus Saccharibacteria bacterium | reverse complement strand
CCGCTGGCACACCACGGGCGGTTTTTGTATGCATAGTGCCGGGCCACTACGTCGCAACAGAATCACGCTCCCCCACACGTATGCGATAGTCTGCTTCCATCCGGATAGCGATCGGCCGGCTAGGTCGAGCAGCATACTTAGCCTCTGGGGAGGTGGGATCGATCTCTCTACAATGCATAAAGGCCGGGCCATGCTCTTGTGTATGAACCACGTCCCACATGGCGGCTGCAGCCAAAAAACGCTTATCATCCACCTTTTTGGCCCATTCGCCACCCACATGCAAACCGGTGGCTGCCTCTGGAGCCTCCTCAAGAAAAGGATACTCCTGGGCATACTTAGAAGCAGCTGGAGATTTCTTGGCTTCGTCGTCTAACAGCTCGTGGAACATGCTTCGCTGGTTACCCGAAACCCGCACGATATCAAACAAATGCACGAGCTCGTGATGCGCAACAGCTTCAAAACTCTCACCACCAACTGTGTATGTATCAGCGTTCTCTCCCGATGCCAGAACCTCTTTCTTTAGCGCTGCTGCATTAAACTCTATAAAGCCAGAGCTGGGATCGGCACGCCCCAACGCCTCCGCACCCCTATTCCAATACTTCTTCCAGAAGTTGGGCTCAGCAGGCTGTTCGTTCGAGGCTGCGTCATCCGCGTGTTCGTCTTCTTTCCCACTCGGAAATATCGCCATGGTCTTCAGGTTACGCAGCCCACCGGCCCGGTCGGCAACAGCGCGCATAGCGTTTATGAGCTGCTTCAACTGCAACGGCGTAAGCAGCTTATCGAAGTTGTAGAGCCTACTCGTTCTACCAAAGACTGTGAACTCAAACACCTCAGTGACCTCGGGCGCATGCTCGAGCGCCTCCTTCAGTATGTCCTCGAGTCCAGGATTCATGCCACCCAGAGCACTCGTACCGTACATGCTATCGATACTATGGTTCGAGACTCCGAACTCTGCCTTTGTGTCCTGCAATATGTCGCGGACCAGCTGCTCCTGGCTGGCTATCGGGAAGGCCTCGGCGACCGCGTCCATTCTGGGGTCCTCACTGTGCACCTGGTCAAAGCCCAAGCCGTACATATTGTGCACTTTGGGCACCCGCCCGGCCTGCATCTCGGGTTTATACCGGTTCCAGTCAATCCACTCCGTGTGAACCATCCCGAGCACCTGTTCGCCAGGATCGGCGTAGTCGTTGGGTCCAAGCACACGCACGCCATCGCTTTGATCAACGCGTCGTATCAAATCAGCTCTGCGGTCTTCACTGGTGACGCTAAAGATCTCATCTGTACGGCCGGTGCCATGATACTCGCCAGGTTTTAAGCGCTCGATACTAAAACCCCAGTTAACCTTAGACTCACCAGGCTTGGGTGGCGTCTCGTCGTACACTTCGGCCGGCAATAGGCCCTCGTAATACTCACGCGTAACCGGTTCGACGGGCGGTCCGTCTGGAGGTTCTAGGAGTGGTGGCCATTGCTTCATGGTGTTTATTTTTGTTTACCTACACAAACATTAGCATATTATGTGATTATTATCAATAGAGTTATACGGCATGCATCACTTACGCGCCAGATTTGTGTATAATCTAAGGAGTTTATGGAAGAAAAAGAACGACAACTCCGCACCGAACTAGCCGATCTACAGGCCCGCCTGGCCGACCCGGGCATCTATAGCGACCCCGTCTACCCAAAGCTGGCCAAGCGCCAAGCCTGGCTGGAGCGCGTGGCCGGACTGTTTGACACTCGTGTGGATCTGGCGCGGCAACGCGCGCAGGCAGCCGAACTAGCTAGCGGGAGTGATGAGTTGGCCGAACTGGCCCAGGCCGAACTGGGTGATCTGGATGGGCAGATTGCCGCTAATAATGATGCGTTAGCAGAAGCTCTTACGCCGCGCGACCCCAACGACGACAAAGATGCCATCGTGGAAATCCGCGGCGCGGCGGGTGGCGACGAAGCCAGTTTGTTTGCGGCCGATCTGTACCGTATGTACAGCCGGTGGGTGGAACGCCATGGGTACAAAATCGAGTTGATCTCCGAAAGCCCCTCCGAAGTCGGCGGCTTTAAAGAAATTGTGTTCGCCGTGCGCGGCGGCGCAGCAGTCGAAGCCGGCATGTATAAACAATTGAAGTTCGAGGCCGGTGTGCACCGCGTGCAGCGTGTGCCTTCTACGGAAAGCCAGGGCCGTATTCACACATCTACTGTTACCGTTTCCGTGCTGCCCGAGGCCGAAGAAACTGATATCGAAATCAAAGATAGCGACCTGCGCATCGACGTATTCCGTTCCGGCGGCCACGGCGGCCAGTCCGTGAACACCACCGACTCTGCCGTGCGCATCACCCACTTGCCCACCGGCATGGTCGTGGCCAACCAGGACGAAAAATCGCAGATCAAAAACAAGGCCAAAGCCCTGGCTGTGCTGCGTTCGCGCTTGCTAGCGATCAAAATCGAGGAAGAACAAAAGCAGCTGTCCGACGCGCGCAAAGCCCTCGTTGGCTCCGGCGACCGCAGCGAGAAAATCCGCACCTACAACTTCCCGCAGGACCGCATCACCGACCACCGCATCGGCTACAACCGCTCCAACATTCCAGGCGCTTTGAACGGCGAAATCGACGACCTGATCGAGCAGCTGGCGGCATATGAGCGCCAGCTTATCAACGAAGGCCAATAACGTGGCACTTTACTATGTCACCGGGGTCTCTGGGTCGGGTAAATCGACCGTCATGGCAGCGTTGCAACGGCTCGGCTACGAAGCTTACGACATCGACACAGATGGCTTTGCAACATACTACCAAACCGGCACCTGGGACCTTGGCAGTGGCGGAGGTGATGCAGCAGAACGCACGCCCGAGTGGCGCGCGCAGCACGAATGGAAAGTTTCCCCCAAGAAAGTCGAAACACTGCGAGACAAATCAATTGGCAAAGCAGTTTTCCTATGCGGGGTAGCTGCGAATGATGCTGATTTTTGGGACACTTTTACAAGAGTATTCTGTGTATATGTACCGCCAGAAGAAGTCAAACGCAGAGTACTTGGCCGCGATAAGAATGATTACGGCCAAAATCCTCATGAGCTAGCACGCATACTAGAATGGGCGGCCTATGCCAAGCAGCAGTATCAGGAACTTGGCGCCATTATCATTGACGCAACGCAGCCGCCCGAAAAAGCCGCAGTAGACATTCTGGCACACGTCGAGCCGGAGACCAGGAGCTCAGGCCAGGGCGAAAAAGAACTAGTGTTAGTGAGCGAGTGGCTAAAAATCACTACTGTAAAGCTGGATGACGCCGGAATAGGCACCGCGCGGTTGGATGCGCTCGTGCTACTGGAGGATGCGACCGAGCATGACCGAGCATGGCTACTTTCGCACCCGAAATACGAATTACAGGGGTCAGTTTTAGAAAAGCTGAACACTAAAATTGTTCAAAGAGTCCAGCATGTGCCCCTGGCCTACATCCGCGGCCACACCGAATTCTATGGCCGGCAGTTTGCGGTCAACCCGCACACACTCGTACCGCGGCCCGAAACCGAGACCATTATCGAGCTGCTGCTGGGCCTGAACGCGGACGGCAGACTACCGCATGCCCCGCACATAGTCGATGTTGGCACCGGTAGCGGCTGTATCGCCATTACCACCGCGCTGGAGCTGTCGCACGCGCACGTCACAGCCATTGATATCGACGAACAAGCGCTGCAAACCGCTCAACAAAACGCTAAGGCGCTCGGCGCCAACGTCACATTCCTGCACGGCAATCTGCTGGAACCGCTTACTGCGGCCGGAAGCAGCACCGCCCGTCCCGACGTCATTCTCGCCAACCTCCCCTACGTCCCCGACAACTTCCAAATCAACACCGCGGCCACCCACGAACCGCGCCACGCCCTGTTCGGCGGCACGGACGGCTTAGACCTCTACCGCGAAATGTTCGAGCAACTGAATAGTTTAGCTACTAAACCATCCCACGTCCTGACCGAAAGCCTGCCACCTCAGCACGAAGTTCTCGCATCCATAGCGCGCACCGCCGGTTACGAACTACAGCAAACGAACGACTTTATCCAGGTATTCAAACTAGCTGATTAGTTGGGAACCATCCAGAGGACGTACGGCACCGCCGGACCGGGTGGTCCATTTCGGAAGGAGCCTGGCTTGGTCTGTTGGTGTATGTTACAACTCGCCCGCAGGGCCGAATCGACTTGTCTGAGGGAGCGTAAGCGAGCGAGTTGTCGATTCGGTTGTAACCATACACAACAGCCAACCAAGCGACTGGAGTATGGTCCGCCCGGTCCGGCGGTGCCGGGAAGCTAATCGCTAGGAGCCGTACCCAACGTAACCGACTTAGTAAGCATCTGATCGCCCCGCATAATGGTCAGATCCACTCGATCCCCCACTTTGTGCGTCCCCAGCAGCGCCGTCAGGCTGTGCGATTCGTCGATGTTCGTCCCGTCGATCTTGGTGATGATATCGCCGGGCTTGATACCCGCTTTGTCGGCCGGGCTGCCGGAAATGACCGTCGCAGTGCCGTCAGCATCTTTGGAGCTGGGCACGTAGGCGCCCTGCGTGGCAGACAGATTATATTGCTTGGCTACGTCTTTGGTGATGGGCACGTAGATGACGCCCAGGTAGGGCTTTTGCAGTTTGCCGGTGTCTTTGACGCTCTTGATCAGCCCCGACAGGTCGTTAATTGGGATCGCAAAACCGATACCCTGGCCGCTGCTGGCCACGGCGGTGTTCATGCCGATCACCTGGCCGTCCAGGTTCACGAGCGGACCGCCGCTGTTGCCTTCGTTGATGGCGGCGTCGGTCTGGAACAAGTTGTCGAGGTTCTCGGTACTGGAGCCGTCGCTGGCGCTAGCCTGCAGGCTGCGGCCGTAACCACTGATGATGCCGCTGGTAACCGTGTTTTGGAACTGGCCGAGCGCGTTGCCGATGGCCACCACCGGGTCGCCCACGTTTACTTTGGATGAGTCACCCAGTTCTACCGGCACCAGGCTCTTGCCCTGCGTGTCGGGAATTTGCAGGAATGCTACGTCGAGCGAATCGCGGTCGGAAGTACGGCCAACGACTTTGACGTTGTCGTACACGGTGCCGTCGCTGAGCGTCACGCTCACGCTGGTGGTGCCGCTGGGAACTACGTGGCGGTTAGTCATGATCAGACCATTGGCGGTCAGGATAATGCCGGTACCGGCGCTCTGCTGCGTGGTGGTGCCGCCGCTAAAGCCAAAAAAGCCGGCGTATGGGTTGCTGCTGGCCTGCTGACTGGTGACGTTCACCGACACTACACTTTGGCCAACCGTGTTGGCGATGTTGCTGATAACTGCCGCTTCGCCCTTGAGCTGCACGGTTTGGCGCGTGACGTTCGTGGCCGGTGATTCTTCGTGCGCAGCTGCGCCCAGCCAACCGCCACCAAACGCGAGCGCCAAGATCACCAAACCGCCGAGCGACCATTGCAACGCCATGCCGCGGTGCTGGCTCCCCCGTTCAAAGCCTCGCTTATACGCCATGACAGACGGCGGCTGCACCGCCGGCTTTTCTTGCGGCGGCACGTCGACCTCAGCCGGCGCAGCGCCAGCCTCGGACGCCTTTGGCCCGTCGCTCGGCGTCAACTCACCCATCCATTTGTCCGAACTTGTAGTATCTGTATTGTCAGCGTCATCTGCGTGCATGTAAGACCCCCTCTTATTCACTAACTCTAGCTTCCAAACCTGAGAACTACCTTAAAACCTAGACTATTTTATCGCCCCAATCCGAAAATGTCAGCACGACAAGCAGCACGGCCGCCATGATGAATACCACCTGACGACGCATGCCAATCTTTAGACGATCAAAGTGATCGAGCATGTACAGCGTGGCCAGGCCAAAGCCGATGCTCGTCAGCAGCAGCGTGGGCTGCGCCACCGGGCCGTAAAACAGCAGCCAGTGTCCCAAAATCCACGTTAGCGCCGCACCAAAGTACGCCCAGAAGTACGACAACAGCCGCATGTACGGCTCGTCGAAACTGTCAAAGAAGTGATGTGCAGCAAAGAAACACAGCAGGCCCGTCGAGCCCACCAACACATATAACGGCGCGCTATCGGCCACCATAAACAGCGCCATCAGGCCGACCGCAAAGCCAATCAGCGCCTGCAGCGACACCCACAGCGTGTCGGTCCGGGGCTTGATAAAGATCAGCCAGCCGGCCCACGGCAGTGCCCACGCCAGCCGCAACCACTCGCTGCCCGTGGCAGCCATGAACGCCAGCACCGATACGCCCACCACGATGTCGATGGCATTAGCCCGAATGTTGGCCGCCCAGAAGCGCGGCCGCACGGCGAACATCCGCCATTTGCTGAGCAGGATTATCGCTAGCGCCAGCTGGGCGAAGTCGATCTGCACCAGCAGGAACACCAGCAGTGGCAGCAGCGCGTTAAACACAAAATAGAACGCGTGTGAAAAGCCGCGGCTCGGCGTCAGTTTATTTAGCAGCGGTCTCATTAGCCTCGCCTCATGTTGGTAGTATTATAACAAACTTTATACCGCCCGCCCGGGCGCCCTCCGGCAGCCTAACCCCCGCTGGCAGCACCGTGCCGGCCTTTACACCGTAGCGGTTCTCCAGGTAGTGCCGGGTGAACGGCGCCTTGCCACCGGACAGATCAACTACGACCGGCTTGGTAAACGACCCCGTAACCACGTCCGTTGCAACCACATTGTAGCCATAACTTTGGAGCGTCTCACCCGCCGTCTGAGCAGCCGTGGCGTCAGCCGCTAGGACCGTCACCCCAGCATTCTCTTTGGTGATGTGCCCGTCGGCCAGTTGGCTGTGCACATACGTCTGGATGGCGTCGTATTCGTCAAAGCCGGCTAGTGGCCGCACCACCGACGCCGTGCCCACTCGATCGGTCGTAACCAGCGGGTGATCCTTGTCGACCAAGCTGATCGACTCCACCTGGCTGTCGTCGATGTGCTGCATGATGCCATACAACCGCCATGCCGCATCGGTGCTCATGTCGGCATACACATTGTCGCCGAAGGCGCTGAGCAGACCATCAATCTTGGCCGGGTTGCTGAGCGTGCCAGCCGTCAGCACCTTGTCCTTGAGCGCTAGCAGGATCTGCCGCTGCCGCTCGGTGCGCGCAAAGTCGCTTGTCGTCTCGCGCGAGCGCGCATACATCAGTGCCTGCCCGCCGCCCATGTGCTGCAGGCCAGCCTTGGCCAGCACCGGATTGTTGCGGTTTTCCCACGCCATCGTCGGGTCAATCAGATCGGTCGGCACATCCACGTCTACTCCACCCACTGTATCAATCGCTTGCTGGAACGCTTGGAAGTTGACCAGCACATGGTAGCTAATATCCAGCCCCAGCACCTCTTTAATACTCTGATCAATCGCAGCAAACCCGGCCTGCACCGCCGCACCGTTTTTATTGCTCGAATCCAGATGCCCGATGTAGTGATACTTGCCGCTCTCGTACACGGCATTGATTTTTTGCTGCTTACCAAAGAAGTTCACCGGCTGCTGCACCCACAGATCGCGCGGCACGCTCAGCAGGCTGGCCTTGTTGTTCACGGGGTCCACACTCAGGACGACAATCGTGTCGGTCAGATCGGGCCCCTGGTGTGTCGGCCCGCCGACGCCCAGCAGCAGAATGTTTACGCGGCTATCACCCTCTTTTTTCAGATCATCCGGCACAACGTTTTTGGCCAGAGAAGCCACCGTACCGCTGCCATGGAACACCTTGTGTAGATTGGCATACGCCCGCCACGACAAAAAACCGCCCACGCCCAGCACCAGCACCGTCACCACCGCCAGACTGCCCCACACCGCTTGGCGCAGCGTCGGGCGGCGCCGCCAAAACGCAGGGCGCTTGCGCGCGGCATGATCGGGCTGTGGCAGCAACTGCTCTGGTGGTTGATCGATCGCCGCTTGATTAGACGCCGGCTCAGGTCTGGTCTGCTCGCGGACTGGCTTGGTCACAGCCGGTCGGACTCGTGGCACCCCAGAATCAGCCTGAACAGGCCACGGTGACAGAGATGTTCCCACCCGAGATGTTGTTTGTTTGCGCCGTTTAGGCGGTCGAATGCCCTCTATATCCATACAGCATGTGCGGTAAGCGAAATGTACCGTTGCAGTATAGCAAATTTGGCCGCTCCGCTACACAACAGTTCGCCCCTAAATCGATAGCGCAATCCGCCCGATTGCCGTATAGTAGGTCGAGTGAATGATCAGAAACCGACACCCGCACCGTACGGTCAGCCGACGGCGCCCATGACACCAACACCGATCAGCATGCCCGAGCAACCGCGACCACCCAAGGCCAAACACTTTGCAAGAGCGATGAGTACG
>CAZRWV010000049.1:0-8409 GCA_964603965.1 uncultured Candidatus Saccharibacteria bacterium | reverse complement strand
GGAAGTCGGCCGGCTGTACGGCTTCGACAAGCTGCCGCTAGAGCTGCCCAAGCGCACTATTGCGCCTGTCGCTAAAAACACAACACTTGAGCTCAAGAGCCAGATTCGCGCCACGCTCGCCAAGGCCGGTGCTAACGAAGTGCTGACCTATAGCTTTGTGCACGGCGATCTGCTGCAAAAGGTTGGCCAGGACGCCAAGCATGCCTACCAGCTGAGCAACGCGCTCAGCCCCGACCTGCAGTATTACCGCACCGGCCTGACGCCGAGCTTGGTCGACAAAGTGCACGCCAACATCAAGGCCGGCTATGACAGCCTGGCGATCTTTGAGCTGGGCAAGGTGCATTACCAGGGAGAGATGGACTCGGCCGAGCCGGAAGTTCCGAACGAGGATGATCATCTGGCGCTGGTAGTGGCATATGGCGACAAGCACCAGCCTGCCGGCGCGCCGTATTACCAGGCGCGGGCGTATCTGGAGCAACTCGTTGATCTGGACCGGGTTACGCTAACGCCGCTTACCGACTTTGATTTGTCTACTGACGAATGGGGCAGGCAACTGATCGCGCCGTACGAACCGGCCCGTGCCGCTGTGATCGTACAGGGTGATCAGATATGGGGTGTGGTGGGTGAGTTCCGTGCTGCGGTCCGCCGGGCGCTCAAGCTGCCCGCGGCTACGGCCGGCTTCGAAATCCATCTGGCGGTTGTTGCCACGGCCGGCTTGGAATACGCACCGCTGCCGCGCTTCCCCAAGGTCACTCAGGACATTACGCTGCGCGTAGCGGCCGATCTGCCATACCAACAGCTCCACGCCTTTGTACTCGACCAGCTGCAGGGCGTGCGGCCCGAGCAAACACAGCTCACGTTGCAGCCGCTCAGCATCTACCAGCCCGAAGGTGACGCTGCGCACAAGCAAGTTTCGTTCCGCGTCGCCATCGCCAGCTTTGAACGCACGCTCACCGACGCCGAAGTCACCAAACTGCTCGACCAAGCAGCCGCGGCCGCCAAAGAACGGCTCGGCGCCGAACGCGTCTAACTTGTGGGCGAAAAGCTCCGCTCCTGCTACAATCTTGGGTAGAAACAGGAGGGTTTATGTCGCAACGGCAGTCGGTACGGGTAATCGCCATCAAAGATCAGTCGCTGTTGGTGATGAAGCGCAACAAGTTCGGCAAGGAATACTACACGTTGGTGGGCGGCACGATCGAGATAAACGAGACGCCAGAGCAGACCTTGCAGCGCGAAGTGCGCGAAGAGACGGGCCTGGAAGTCGGCGCGGTGCGGCCGGTGTTTATGGAAGATGCCGGGCCGATGTACGGCCTGCAATATGTGTATCTGTGCGAATACAAGGGCGGCGAACCGCAGCTTAGCTCCAGCTCTGTGGAAGCGGCACTCAACAGTCAGGGTCAGAACACGTACGAAACTATGTGGCTGCCGTTCGATCAGCTGCCGCGCGTGGCGTTCCGTTCCAAGTCGCTTCAGGATGCGCTGGTGAAGGCGCTGCGGGACGGTTTTCCGGAAACGCCTCAAAGACTTGTCTTTGAGCTGGAAAGTGTGACAAGATAGAGGGACTTAAACGAGGGTTGACGAGTTATGGCGCGGATGCGTGATCGATTATTTGCGGGGTTTGGGGCGATTTTGTTTTTGGCGAGCGCCTCGACACTTACTATTTTGGTTATTCTGAATCCGGGTTCCGACACGACGGCCAACGACACGGCCTCGACTGCTGACTGTATGATCGCGTCGGTAGCCGGCACGGCCGAAGCGGCACCAGAGGTCTACAAACCGGATGGCGATGTGACTGCGCTGCAAACCACCGACCTAACGACCGGCAGCGGCAAGGAAGCCAAGTCCGGCAGTTGTATCGAAGTAAAATACTACGGCACACTAGCCTCAGACGGTACGATGTTCGACGAAGACTTTACCCAGGCCAACAACCTGAAGTTCACGCTTGGCCAGAGGCAGGTTATTCCCGGCTGGGACCAGGGCGTGGTCGGCATGAAGGAAGGTGGCGTACGTCGCCTGGTAATTCCGTCAGACCTAGCTTATGGCGAGAGCGGCAATGGGCCAAAGATTCCGGCCAACGCCGACCTCGTGTTCGTAGTCAAGCTGGTCAAGGTCGATAAATAAGGAGGGCTCCTGAGCATGGTTTTAGATGATTTTACGCCTGTTGATGCTGTGCCTGAGCTGGTGAGCGAAGACCGCAAGCCCGGCACTGGCGCGGTGGTGGAGTCTGGCGACACCGTGACTTGCCACTACACCGGCGCAGTCGCCAAGACGGGTGAGGTGTTCCAGTCGTCGCACGACTTTGGTAAGCCGATCAGCTTTCCGCTGGACGGTGTCATCGCCGGCTGGACCGAAGGCGTGCCCGGCATGAAAGTCGGCGGCACACGCCGCTTGCTTATCCCGGCCGCCAAAGCCTACGGCAGCACGCCGCCGTACGGTTCGGGCATCCCGGCTAACGCCGACCTGGTGTTCGATATCGACCTGGTTGCAATCGAGGGCAAGTAGCTAATGAAGCGAATAGTCGTTGCCTCGCATAACCCGGTCAAAATTCAGGCTACGCTGGCGGGGTTCCAAATGATGTTCCCCGATGAGACGTTTACGGTTGACGGCGTATCGGTGGACTCTGGCGTATCCGACCAGCCCGGTAGTGACCAAGAAGCGCTCGAAGGTGCACGTAACCGAGCGGTGAACGCTAGCGCGCTTAAGCCCGACGCCGATTTCTGGGTTGGTATGGAAAGCGGCATCGATATGATTGACGGCGATATGCAAACCTCCGCCTGGGTGGTGGTGCGCAGCGCAGATGGTCGGATGGGCAAGAGCCGGAGCATGGCTCTATTTTTGCCGCCAAAGGTAGCCGAACTTGTCCGGCAGGGTAAGGAGCTGGGCGAGGCGGATGACATCGTGTTCGGGCGTGTTAATTCCAAACAAGCGAACGGTGCGCCAGGCCTTCTGACGCACGATGTGATTACTAGAACGGATGTTTACCAGGAAACCGTCGTGTTGGCGCTGGTACCGTTTAAGAACCCTGATCTGTACCCTCTGAGCGCGCCTCAAGAAGCTGCTTCGTACTAAAAAACACTACATGTAGTGCTATTGACGGTTGCGCTTACGCTAGCGTACACTATGGATACGACTTACGGGGCGACCAAACAAAAACGCTCAAGAAGCCAACAAAATCCAAAAATAAACCTTGTGGAGGGGGTTTTAATTATGGTCCAAAACATCACTATCTTTACCACGACTACCTGCGCGTACTGCCCGATGGTCAAAAAATTCCTGGGCGCCAAGGGCCTGACGTATGACGAAGTCAACCTGGATCAAGACCCTGCTCGCCAGCAAGAAGCACTGGCTTTGTCTGGTGCATTAACGGTGCCAGTCACTGTCGTCACCAAACAAGACGGTACGCGCGAGGTTGTGGTCGGCTACAACCTGGCCAAGTTAGCGCCCGCCGTGGCATAATACGGCCATGACAGACCAGACAAAACCAATCCCCCAGCACGATGTGCTAATCATTGGCGCTGGCCCGGCGGCCCTAACGGCCGCCATTTATACCACGCGTGAAGATATCGACACGCTGCTATTCGAGCGCGCCGTTCCCGGCGGCCTGGCGGCAGTGACCGACTGGGTTGACAACTACCCGGGCTTTGCCGAGGGCGTGGCAGGCCTGGAACTGGCCGGCAACCTGCAGAAGCAGGCTGAGCGGTTCGGGGCTGTGATCGAGCTGGGCGAGGTGCTCAAGATCCACGACGAAGGTGAGTGGAAGCGGCTGGAAACAACCAGCGGCGACTTTCGCGCTAGGGCCGTGCTGATTGCCACCGGCAGCGACTACAAGAAGATCGGCGTGCCCGGCGAAGCGGAGTATTATGCCCGCGGTGTGCACTACTGCGCCACCTGCGACGGCGCATTTTACCGCGACAAGCGGCTGGTGGTGATTGGCGGCGGCAACTCGGCAGTGCAAGAGGCCATGTTCCTAACACGCTTTGCGACGCACATCGACCTGTTGGTACGCAGCACCATCAAGGCGAGCGACATATTGCAGCATGATCTGCAAAAGCTGGTCGACAGCGGCAAGATCACTGTGCACGTGGGCATTGTAACCGACGAGATTGTCGGTGAAGTGGTGACGCCGGGTAACCCGGCGGTGGTCACCAAAGTGATCGGCACGCAGGACGGCAAAAGAGTTGAATTCCCGACCGACGGCGTCTTTGTGTTTGTGGGCCTCAAGCCCAACAGCGAATTCTTGGATGGCAGTGGCATCGAGCTGGACCACATACATCTGGTTAAATCCGACGAAAACCTGCAGACCAACATGAAGGGCGTGTTTGTGGCCGGCGACATTCGTAGTGGTGCCACCATGCAAATTGCTTCGGCTGCCGGCGAAGGCGCTACGGCGGCGCTCAAGATCCGCGAGTACCTTGAGGGTCGGGCGCACCCGATGCAGAACTAAAGTGGTATAATAATCCCATGAGCGATACATTGATTACTGACCACATGGATGAAAAGCTCGAGGAGTTTAGCCTTAAGTTATTTAAGTATCTGGACAGGCGTTTTGATGAGGTCAATCAACGAATCGACAAGGTCGATGAGAAATATGATCGGCTCATGACTACGCTAGATGCGTTTCTGAAGCGACTTGACGATATCGAGGTTGACAATCATGCACGCGATGCTCAAATCGCCCGCTTGGAGCGTTGGATTGAGACTATCGCCAGCCGAACTGGCGTTAAACTGGAATACTAAAGCTCGGCGTAGCCGTCGTAATAATCAAACACAATCTGGCTGCGGCCGACGCCGAGCTGCTCTACGTCGACGCGTAGTTCTTCTACGAACGATTGGCTGCCGGAGAGGTAGATGAGTGCATCTGGCGGCGTGGTGTCGCGCAGGTCCTGGGCGGTCAGGCGGTTGGGAGCAAGAATGATTTGCTTCAGCTGTAGCGGATATGCATCGGTGAGCTCGCGGAAGAGCTGTTCGCGGCGGGAGCGCAAGGCATAAAACAGGAAGATGGGGCGCTCCTCTTTGCGGGCCAGCAGGTCGTGCAGCATGCTGGCGTACGAGGCCATGCCGATGCCGCCGGCCACGTAGACGAGCGGCTGGGCCGTGCTTTTGGGCAAGATCAGATCACCCATGGCGTCGCTGATACGTGCTTCGGCGCCCACGGGCAGTTGCTGCAGGGCGTGTTTGTAGGGGCTCTGCAGTTCGAAGTGCTTGGTTATGAAGCTAATCATAGGCTCGCCGGGCAGCGATGTGAGGCTAAATGTGCGTGCCCCGCCGCGCGGGTCGCCGGGCGCGGCTAGGTATAGATCCACATACTGCCCCGGCACAAAATCCACCGGCCGCTCCGGACGGAAGTCGTACTGCCAAATCCCGAGCGCCAACTCCTGGCGCTGCTCAAAAAACACCTGCATGCCTACCAGTGTATCACCGTCCGAAGGCTTTCAGCACGAGCAGTTTTTCGACGGTCAGTTTGCCGCTCCATTCTTGCTTGGCCCGCACCCAGGAGTCGGGGTAATCGGGACCCCAGCTCCAGTTCGGCTCCCAGTGGCTGTCCGCTACGACCGCGCGCTCCAGACGGTCTAGGTCGGCTTGCGTGGCGGCGCTGTCGAATAGCGACGCAAAAGTACTGTCTGGGCTGGTTGCAAAGGTGAGCGGCGTGGCACTGTAGGCGACCCAAGTGTCCGGATCGGGGTTAACTGCCTGGGCAATGTGGCGGGAAAGCATGGGGTAGAGCTGCGATTGCAGGGCCGGGTCGGCGCGGTCGTAGAGCCGGGTGTAGCAGAGCAGCTCGTGGAAGTCCGGCTTATCTGCGTCCGTCAGTCTGCGCAGTGCAGTTTGGGTGACCGTCTCCAGCAGAGCGGGATCATCCACCAAGTTTCGGTACGCCAGCAAGTAGCCGAGCAGTTCGGCCGCCGGGTTGCCCCAGCTGAAGCCGTTCGGGCCGGTGGTGGACTCGTAACCCCACCACGGGGCGTGCGGATACTCATCCACCGCTTTGGGCACTATGCCCCAACCGTGCGTTCGGTGGTCCCGTGTCTTTAGCAGGTAGCTAATGCTGCGCTGGATAAGCGGCTCTTGCGCGCTGGCGTCAACTGCGGTTGCGTACTGCAACGCCACAGCGGTAGCGATGGCCGACGACAGCGGCAAAGGTAGATCGGGTTCGATACCATTACCGAACCCGCCGTCGGTATTCTGGTACGCGGCGAGCGCTTGCAAGACGGCATCCGGACTGCCGCCCTCAAAGTGGAAACGGTAGAGTGCTAGATCGACGGGCCGGGCGTGTTGTTGTAGATAGCTGGCGATGGCGGCTGTATGCATAGCGCCATTATAGCAATTGTGGGGACTAAGGCTCTTGCCCCTCAACCCGCGCCGCAACATAGCGGCAGAATGCAGACGGTTGCATGCGCTGTGCGGCAATGTCCATCTGTCCGTGCGTGATGCCGGCGTATCCCAATAGCTTCAACTGCATGTTGACGAGTTGCATGAACAGGGAATTATTGATTTGAACAAATGGCCGAGCGCAAACCCCGTATTGGTATTGTTTAGCAATCAGACTCAACGGTTCTCGGTCATCGGCGTATCCGTTTTTAATGGCTCGTTCAATGCGTGTACCAAGCTGGTACATTTGTTCGAGATATTCGTCGACGCCCTTAACATCGGGGTAGAAGTACTCGTAGCCACCGCATGGATAAAAGTCTCGCTCGCCATCGCGAATTTCTCGTACTAGTCCACTAGTGTCATAGCGGACGACATCATACGGTAAATTATCCAAGGCTATGCCAGGCAGGCGCAGGACATAGCTGTTTTCGCTGTTTGGAGCCCCCGATTGAAGTCGGTTATCTGCTCCGTATGGGTCGCCGAAACGTGCAGCGATCGGGACAATCAACCGGGCCTGGGCTAGTCTGACATTGCTGAAGCGTCCGTAGCGATCGTCGAGGCGACCATAATATTTTGGCTCCAGATGATGACGGCCAGTGGGTGATTGATATACCCCAGATGATGCGATTATTTTGTGCAGCCGTTGGAGTGACTCGGTGAACTGCTCGGTGCTGGCATAGAGTGTGCCTGTTGCGAACAGATCGACTAGTAGTTCGCGGACCCGTCGGTAGGCTCCGATGTATGCCGGGTTCTGCTCGCGCCCGCCATTGTTGGGCTCTGTCCACAGTTCGTCGGGGAGCATGGACCGGGCGCTGTTATAGTGTGGAATCGTTCGTAAGGGCTGCTGGTTGGGTTGTTTCATGTTCTGTAGTAGGTGCTTGTTGTGTCTGCTGTACGCGTACAAACCGGTTCGGATAATCGGTAACAATCCCGGCCAGCCCTTGTCGGGTCCAGTGGCGGACGGCGCGCGGGTTGTTGCTGGCCCCGCCGATGTGCAGGCGCTTGAGGATTCGCCAGAGCCGGCGGTCGCCGGGCGGGAAGCTGTACAGTTGGTAGCCGGCTCTGGCCATGGAGCGCACCACACCAGGCCAGAGCCAGCTGTCGAGCATGCAGATGCAGCCGGTGTTTATTTCTTGAGCCCGCCGCACGGCGCGCAGGGCAGACCAGTTTTCGATAACCACCTTTTGGATGCCGGGCAGGGCAGCGTGCAGTTCGCGCAGGATGACTTGGTCGTGTGAACCCAGGCGGAAGTCGCTGCCTTTCCAGCCCTTGGTAAACGCCCGCCGCACGGCCCGCACTATTTTGGCCGCGGGCACGCCCGGTTTGACGTCGATGTATATCGGTGCGCGTTGGTTAATGAACGCCAGCGCTTCCTCGAAGGTGATCAGATCCGGCTTGTGTCGCCGCAGTTCGGCCAGCTGATGATCCGCCACTGTCATACGCCCACCCGACGCGTCGGTTACAAACGGATCGTGCACCAGCACAATCTGCCCGTCGCGCGTGACGTGCACATCCAGCTCAATCTCGTCCACGCCGTATTCGAGCGCTTTTTCGAAAGCGCGCAGGGTGTTTTCTGGCGCCAAGCCTCGGGCGCCGCGGTGGCCAATTATTTTCATATCCAACAGATAGTGTACAATACCAGGGAACCGTTTATTGTGAGCTAAGTTATCAAGGCTGCAATAAACGCCAACATAAGCGCTACAAAGGAGCTAAAAGCGTGGCAGACTTCAACGCAGTACTAACCCCTGGTGATTGGCAAAACGGCACCGTAAACACGGTGGTGGAAATCCCGCAGGGCACTTATCTAAAGATTGAGTGGCACCGCCAGACGGCCACGTTCCAGATCGACCGCGTGGAGCCGAGCATTTACGCCAAGCCTGTCAACTACGGCTTTATCCCCCAAACTCTGGACGAAGATGGCGACGAGCTGGACACGCTGGTGGTCTGCAACCAACCTATCCCCACCGGCGTCTGGCTAGAAGCGAAGGTGATCGGCGTGCTGAACTTTACCGACGACGGCGAAGCCGACCACAAGGTTGT